>NZ_BAAASD010000022.1:0-126479 GCF_039532705.1 Streptomyces sparsogenes subsp. cuspidosporus
CGCGCCCGCCCCGGCCCCCGCTCCTGAGCCCGCCCCCGCGGCTGTTCCCGGACCCGCGGCCGGTCCCGCGGCTGTCCCCGGGCCCGCCCAGGGGGCGGCATGTCGCTGATCACGACCCTGGCCCGGATGGAGGCCGTCCGGGACCGGCGGGCGCGGCCGGTCGCCACGGTCCGCCATCGCCATCTGTCCGACCGGCCGCTGGTCTTCGTGCCGCTGACCACCGCGGGCGAGGCCGGTGCCCCGCTGGGCGCGCTGGTGGGGACCGAGCGGGACGCCCCGCGCCTGCTGGTCGTGGCGCAGCCGCGCGACCGGGACCTGCGGTTCGCGTTCCTGGCCGAGCTGGCGGAGGTGGTGCTCCCGTACGTCGACTCGTACGCGGAGGACGTCGATCTCGAGGAGCGCAAGGAGACCGACCCGGAGACCGGCAAGAAGGTGCCGGTCCAGGTCGAGCTGTGCGCGGACGCCCCACAGCTGCTGGTGCCCAGCGGCGCGGGGGTGGAGTTCGTCCGGCTGCTCGGCCGGTCGATGCGGTTCCGGCGGACGGCGGAGCAGGACCCCGAGACGCCGTTCCCCGCGCCCGCGCGGGTGCCGCTGCTCGGGCGGTGGCTGACGCACTACGGGGAGCGGTCCCGGGTGCCCGGCTCGTGTCTGCTGCAGGCGATGACCGACCTGCTGACCCGGCACTGGGCGACCGGGCAGAGCCATCTGGAGGACCAGCACCTGGGCGCGCTGCTGGCCTGGATCGACCCGCCGGACGGGATGCCGGGGGACGCGGCGGCGCTGCGCGCCGAGTCGGAGCGGGACGCGGACGGGCAGCTGCTCTGCCCGCCCGCCGGACCCGCCACCGACCCGGCCTTCGACAACAAGCTGCTGGCCCCCGCGATGGCCCGGTACGACGCGGCGCGGATGGCGGTCGCGGGCGCCGAGGACGGGGCCCGCGCCGAGCGCCACCTCGCCGAGCTGCACCGCGCGGAAGCCGAGATCCGCGAGCTGATCGCGTCCCAGATGCGGCCCACCTGGGACGCGGTGTGGCGGGGTCTCGACCTGCTGCGCGCCCTCCCCGAGGGGGCGCGGGTGGCCGAGCGGTGGAAGCGGGACCGCTGGTCGTACACCGGGCACCGGGACCGGGTGCGCGCCGGGGAGCCGCCGCAGCCCAGGCTGGACGACGCGGTGACCGCCGCGCAGAAGCTGGCCGCCCGGGAGACGGCGCAGGCGCAGCTGGAGGCGCAGGAGGCGCTGGACGACCCGCTGGTGATGGCGGGGCGGCGGCTGGCCGGGGAGGCGTTCGCGGGAGAGGTGGCCGAGGTGGTCATGGCCTGGTCGGAGACGAAGGTGCCCCGGCCGCGCCCGCTGGTCACGGTCCGCACCGGGGACCGTCCGCACCTGGCCGAGGGCGTGAAGCTGTATCGCGTGCTGCCCGACGGCAGGACGCAGACCGGGGAGTTCGCGGGCTACGCCGAGCCCGCCGATCCGGACGGCCCCGCCGACCCCGCCGATCCGGACAGCCCTGCCGGCCCTGCCGACCCTGCCGACGCTCCGGGCGACGCGAACGGCCCTGCCGGCCCGGGCGACGTACCGGAGGGCGCCGAGGGCGCGCTGGTGGTGCGGCTGACCGGCGGCATGGGGCGGGGCAAGACGCCCGAGCAGGGGTCGGTCCCGGAGCCGGGCGACCGCGTGTGCTGGACCCTGTTCGAGCACGCCCCGCGCGGCGGCCCGGAGCTGCCCGACCCGGAAGCCACACCCTGGACCCACGGCGGCCCGCCCGAGGCGGCCGTGGCGCAAGCCCCCGACCCGGTGACCGAGGAGGACATCCTTTGACCGCCCCCCATCCGGCCACCGGAGGCGCCCCGGCCCCGGGAGGCGCGCCCGGCGCGGCCGCCGACGGCGAGGCGTTCGACCCGGCGGCGGCCGCCGCCCGCGCGACGGAGGCGATCCTGCACGACACGCTCCACGGCCCGCACCGGGGCGTGGTCGTGGACTCCCCGCCCGGCGCGGGCAAGTCGACGCTGGTGGTGCGCGCGGCCCGGGAACTGGCGGCGGCCGGGCGGCCGCTGATGGTGGTCGCGCAGACCAACGCGCAGGTGGACGACCTGGTGGACCGGCTGGCCCGGGAGGACCCGGAGCTGCCCGTGGGGCGGCTGCACAGCAGCGAGCCGCACCCGTACGACCCGGCCCTCGACCAGCACCCCTCGGTGCGCGCCTCGGCCAAGGTCGCCGACCTCGCCGGGCTCGACGTGGTGGTCTCCACGGCCGCGAAGTGGGCGCACATCAAGGGCGTCGAGCCGTGGCGGCACGCCATCGTGGACGAGGCGTACCAGATGCGGTCGGACGCGCTGCTGGCCGTCGCGGGGCTGTTCGAGCGGGCGCTGTTCGTCGGCGACCCGGGGCAGCTGGACCCGTTCAGCGTGGTGGGCGCCGACCAGTGGGCGGGCCTGTCGTACGACCCGTCGGCGAGCGCGGTGAGCACGCTGCTCGCGCACAACCCGCAGCTGCCGCAGCACCGGCTGCCGGTGTCCTGGCGGCTGCCCGCGTCCGCCGCGCCGCTGGTGTCGGACGCCTTCTACCCGTACACCCCGTTCCGCAGCGGTACGGGCCACGGCGACCGGCGGCTGCGCTTCGGCGTCCCCTCCGACGGCTCGGGCCCGGACCGGGTGCTGGACGAGGCGGCCGAGTCGGGGTGGGGGCTGCTGGAGCTGCCCGCCCGGCGGACGCCGCGCACGGACCCGGAGGCGGTGGGGGCCGTGGCCCTGGTGGTGCGGCGGCTGCTGGACCGGGGCGGGGCCGCGGTCAGCGAGCGGTCGGCCGATCCGGTGCCGCTGACGGCGGGCCGGATCGCGGTGGGCACGGCCCACCGCGACCAGGCGGCGGCCGTCCGGGCGGCGCTGGCCGGCCTGGGGGTGGTGGGGGTCACGGTCGACACCGCCAACCGCCTCCAGGGGCGGGAGTTCGATGTGACGGTGGTGCTGCACCCGCTGTCGGGGCGGCCGGACGCGACGGAGTTCCACCTGGAGACCGGCCGGCTGTGCGTGCTGGCGTCCCGGCACCGGCACGCGTGCGTCGTGGTGTGCCGGGCGGGCGTGGCCGAGCTGCTGGACGAGCACCCCTCGACGGAGCCGGTGCAGCTGGGGGTGACGGTGAAGTTCCCTGACGGGTGGGAGGCGAACCACGCGGTCCTGGCCCACCTCGCGGAACACCGCGTCAGCTGGCGGCCGTGACCCCCGCCGGGCGGGCGGCCGTGATCCCCGGGCACGCGGCCCTGCCCCCCGGCAGGCGGCCGTGTCCCCCGCCCGGGCACCTGCCCCGGCTCACTTGGCGGAGCGCCGTGTCAGCCGGCGGCCGTCGGGTATGTCCCAGGCGCTCTTGCCCCCCGCGCGACAATGGGGGGAGAGAACGAGACAGCTCGGCCAGATAAGGCCGTCCGGCGGCGCCGCCGCGGGACGGCCCGAGGACCATCGGGGTCCGACGACTCATGAGGAGAGATCACATGCCCGAGCCGCATCCGGCTCAAGGCCCGCACGGCACCGCGCCCCGGCGGCTGAAACCCGCACCGCTGCTGTTCGAACCCGCCGCGGCCGTCGCGGACGAGGCGCACTTCTTCGACCTGGAGTCGATCGAGGACCCGCGCGAGCTGCTGTCCCGCTCCACGGAGCTGGTGCTCGCCTTCCGCGCCGCCACCGACCGCGCCATGGAGTTCCAGGCGATGGCGGCGGCGCAGCTCGCCGATCCGCGCCGGTTCGACCGGCTGACCCCGGCCGTGATCGCGGAGCGCGCGGAGTGGACCGAGGACTATGCCAAGAAGATGGTCGAGTTCGGCCGCGAGCTGATGCGGGGCGGCGACGCGAAGGAGTGAGCCCGGCGTCTTTCGCCGGACGCGTGGCCGCCGCTGGCCGGTGGCATATGCGGGCGGAAGATACCGCACCCCCCATCGTCACGTACCGGTTTTACCTCATTCCCCTCCGTAGTGTCCTCCACCGGTAAGTGTAGAAACATGAGCAGATGGCCTCGGGACTCACATCACGCCGCCGCCTACGTCACCCCCGCCGGAGCCGACTGGCTGGCCTCGGCCAGCGCCTGCCCCCGTAGCGTGCACACGCTGTGGGCCCAGTCCCCCTCCGTGCCGGTCACCCTGCCGTGCGGCACCGCCTTCGACGTGGTCAGCATGGACGCGCTCTTCGGCCGCCGGGTGGTGAGCCGGTTATGGACCGACGGGCCGGGCACCGGCCCGGTGGCGACGCAGCGCGACCGCGTCATGCTGTTCGCCGCTCCGGGCGCGGCCCGGCGGCTCGGCGCGCTGCTCGGCTGGGAGGAGTGGGCGGCGACCGCGCCGCCGCTGCTCTGCTACGGCTGGGGCGACGCGGTGACCGTCCCGCCCCCGTACCCGCAGGAGACGCCCGCCCCCGCGAGCACCGGCCGGTGGCTGGTCGCCCCTGACGTACGGCGGCCCTGGCTGCCCGGCCCCGAGGCGCTGCTGTGGGCGTGTGTCCGGGCGGCCCGCGCGGCCTCCCAGCTCCTCGACCGCACGCCTGTGACCAGCGCACCCGCCGTTTTTCCGGGCTGAGGGGTATGGATTTTCGCTCCGCCGGATCCGGGTGCTAAGGTCTTCTACGTCAGCAGGCGCCGCTAGCTCAGTTGGTTAGAGCAGCTGACTCTTAATCAGCGGGTCCGGGGTTCGAGTCCCTGGCGGCGCACCGACAGTGGAAGGCCCCCTCGTCACGGCGAGGGGGCCTTTCGCGTGGCGAGGACCGCCACGGCCGAGGGGAACGGGAGACGCGCGATGCCGACGGGAGTAGCCCTCCGCGACGCCCGCGAGCAGCTGTTCGACGCCGCGGAGCGGGTCCTGCTCCGGGACGGGCCGAGCGCGCTGACCAGCCGGGCGGTGACCACCGAGGCGGGCTGCGCCAAGGGGGTCCTGCACCGCCACTTCGCCGATTTCGACGCCTTCCTCGCCGAGCTGGTGCTGGACCGGATCGCCCGGATCGACGACCAGGCCGCCGCGCTGCGCGAGGCCGCCGGGACCGGCACCGTCGCCGACAACCTCACCGGCGCGCTGAGCGACCTCTTCGAATCGGTCGCCGTGGCGATTGTCAGCCTGATCACGTTCCGGGACGACCTGCGCGCCCGGCTGCGGCAGGACAGGCCGACCGGCGTCCCGCTGCTGGCCGAGGCCACGGCGATGATCGCCGCGTATCTGACCGCCGAGCGCGACCTGGGCCGCGTCGCGGCCGACGCCGACGTCGACACGCTCGCCCCCACCCTGATCGGCGCCGGGCACCTGCTGTTCGCCGACCGGCACGGCGCCCCGCCCGGGGCCGGGGCCGTCCGCAAGGCCGTCACCACGGTCGTCGGCGGCGTCCTGCGGGAACCGCCGTCGGCGTGAGGCGGCCGAGACTCTACGAGGCGCCTGCCGGCGTGCGCTCCGCCGCCTCCCGGATCTCGTCCAGAAGCTCCGCCTGACGCAGCACGACGGCCGGGCCGGCCACCGCGTCCTCCCCCTCCGGCGCATCCCCGCCGTCCCTGACGGCCGTGACCGCCGTGACGGCCCGGGCGAAGGCGGCCAGGGTGTTCGTCACCTGGTCGTCGCACTCCACCGGCAGCTCCTCGTCGCGGTCCGCGCGCCGCAGGCGGATCCGGGGGCGGAAGTCGGCGGGCGGGGTGTAGGCCCGCTCGACGGTCAACCGCCCCTCGGTGCCCCACAGTTCGTACCTGGCCACATACGGGTGGTCGAGCCCGAAGGTCAGCTGGGCGGTGACCCCCTGGGGTGTGTGCAGCACGGCGGCGCCGGAGGTGTCCACCCGCCGCCCGGCGCCGTGGCTGAGCACCGCGCCCGCGACCCGCAGGTCCGGGCCCAGGAAGTGCAGCGCCGCGCGCACCGGATACACGCCGACGTCCCACAGCGCGCCGCCGCCGAGAGCCGGGTCGTAGCGGATGTCCGAGTCGTCGAGCCGGGGGATGGCGAACGCGGCGTGCAGGGCGCGCGGTTCGCCGATCGCGCCCTCGGCGAGCGCGGCGCGCACCGCCTCGTGCTGGCGGTGGTGGACGAACATCACGTTCTCCCGCAGCACCAGACCGCGCCCGCGGGCGAGGTCCAGCAGTTCGGCGGTGCGCGCCCGGTCGGTGGTGAGCGGCTTCTCCGCCAGCACGTGCTTGCCCGCGCGCAGCGCCGCCTCCACCCACCGCGCGTGCAGGGCGGCGGGCAGCGGTACGTACACCGCCTCCACCTCCTCCAGCGCCAGCAGCTCCGCGTATCCGGTCACCGGGCGGCAACCGTACTGCCGCGCCGTCTCCACGGCCCTGGCCCCGTCCCGGCTGGCGACCGCCACCAGCTCGGTGCCGGGCGCGGCCGAGATGGCCGGCAGCATCCGGCGCCGCGCGAAGGCGGAGCAGCCCAACACACCTATGCGCAGTTCGGCGTCGCTCATCGGCCGTCCTCTCCCATCGCCGCCAGACAGGCCAGCAGCGTACGCGCCTGGACGTTGACGTAGTGGCCGTGCCGGACCAGAGAGCGCAACTGGGCCGGGGTGGCCCAGCGGTAGCCCGGCGGTGGGTCCAGCGGGGCCCGGTCGGTCTCCACGACCAGGGTGCGGCTCTCCGCGTTCAGGAACCGCCCGCCCTCCTCCGAGTGCACCGCCTCGTAGCGCACCCGGCCGCCCGCGTCCTGGACGAGGTCGAGGAAGGGCGGCCGGTGCTCGGGCGGCAGCCGGTCCCAGTTGCCGGGGGTGCACTGGACGGTGGGGCCCAGCTCGACCGTGTCCAGGAAGCCGCCCTCGACGCGCGCGTGCGCGAGCACGTGCAGGACACCGCCGAACCGTCGCGCCACGAAGGCGGTGATCCCGGCCCCCACCGGCTCGAACAGCGGCTGGGTCCAGCTGCTCACCTCCCGGCTGTCCGCCCGCACCGACACCGCCACGACCTTGAAGTACCTGCCGTCCTCGTGGTCGATGGACATCTCGCCGCGCCGCCAGCCGGGCACGGAGGCGAGCGGGACGCGCTCGGTGCGCAGCGCGCGCCGCGAGCGCTCGCCGGTGAACCAGGACCGCAGCTCGGCGTCGGTGTGCAGCGCCGAGGTGCCGGGGTCGTGGTCCGGCACACAGGACAGCACCGTGCGCGCGTCCATGTTGACGACCAGGTCCCGGTGGAGCAGCGCGTTGATCTGACCGAGGGTCAGCCAGCAGAAGTCGTCCTCCAGCGGGACCTCGTCCAGCGCCTCGACGAGCATGTTGCGGTTGCTCTTGCGGTAGAACCACGAGCCGTGTTCCGACTGGAGGGTGTCGGCGACGATCCGGCCGCGCCCGGGCCGGACGAAGTAGTCCAGGTACTTCACGTCCTGGCCGTTGTGCACCTTGGTGTAGTTGCTGCGGGTCGCCTGCACGGTGGGCGACAGCTGGAGCAGATTGGGGTTGCCCGGCTCCATCTTGGCCTGCATCAGGAAGTGCAGCACCCCGTCGAACTCCTTGGCCAGGATCCCGAGGATGCCCACCTCGGGCTGGACGATGACCGGCTGCTGCCAGCGGGGGTACGGGCCCTCGTCCGTGGCCGCCGACAGTCCCTCGACCGTGAAGAAACGCCCGCTGCGGTGCGCCAGGTCGCCGGTGTCCTCCTGGAACGACCAGCCGTCGAGGCCGGCGAACGGGATGCGGTCCACCGCGAAGTGGTGGGCCCGCCCGCGGGCGGCGAGCCAGCGGCCGAAGTCCTCGGTCCGCAGCTGGGCGCCGTGGCTCTCGGCGGCCGACCGGGCCAGCCGGGCGGTCAGGCCCGGGTCCTCGCGGGGCCGCGGTACGGGGCGGGTCGGCAGGCCGGTGGTCAGCACGGGGCGGCTCCTCGGTACGGGGAGGGGGCGGGCGGTGTGGCCGGGCGCGGTGGTGTGGCCGGTGGCGGTGGTGTGGCCGGTGGCGGGTCGGCCCGGCCCGGGTGGTCCGGGTTCGTCAGCCGGGCCACCGTCTCCTCCGGCCCCGGCAGCGCGAGGATCTCGGCGCGCAGTCCGCGGGCGGCGGCGGTGTACGAGGGCCGCTCCAGCAGCTCCGACAGCGCGGCCAGGACGTGCGCGGCCGAGGTGTCCGCCGTCAGGAGGCGCCCGGCGCCCGCGAGGGCCAGCCGCGCCCCGTTGAGCTGCTGTTCCGGGCGCGGCGCCACGACGAGCTGGGGCACCCCCGCCGCGGCGGCGGCCACCACGGCCGCACCGCCGCCCTGGTGGACCACGGCCCGGCAGCCGTCCGGGGGCCGGAGCGGCGGCCACGCGGCGCCCGGCCCCGCCACCACCTGTACGCCCCGGGCCTCGACCTGGCGCAGCGCGGCGCGTACGGCCTCCGGCGGGCCGTCGGCGTCGTCCCACGCCAGGCGGATCCGCGACACGGCACCGGGCGGCTCGTCGTCCCGGCGGGCGGGGGCGGTTCTCTCGGGGGCGGCGGCGAAGCGGACCGGGGTGCGGCGCACCGGCGCGGGCAGGGCCAGACTGGGCGGGCAGGGGTCGAGCCACAGGTCCGGCTCCCGCGCCGGATCCACGCCGTAGCGCCGCATCAGTCGGGCGTAGCCGGGCAGCGGGGGGCCGTGGAGGTCCTGCCGGTCCAGCCGGAGCACAGCCGCGCTCCCCCACATCTGGCCGACCGCGGGCACCCCGAGCACCGCCGCCGCCACCGTGCCCGCGTACGCGCTCGCGTCGTGCACCACCAGTGCGGGCCGCCAGCAGCGGGCGAAGGCCACCAGGCCCTGGGCCATCGCCTCGGCGATCCGCACCTGTTTGTCGCCGAGCGCGCGGAGCAGGCCGCGCTGCTCCGCGCCCAGCTCGGCGGGGCGCAGCGGCCAGTCGGCGGGCCACCGTCCGCGCAGCCGGGGCGCCGCGCCGGCGGGCCGGGCCGCCTTGGGCAGGGTGCCGACCGGGACGGGCACCAGACCGGTGCGGGCCACGGCCGCCGCACAGCCGGACGGCACCGCGACCCGCACCTGGTGGCCGGCCTCCTCGAACGCCCGCGCGAGCGGCACCATCGGGGTGAGGTGCCCGCCCGAGGACCAGGTGGTGAACAGAACACGCAACGGGACTCCTCCGGAGATGCGAGAGCCGGAAGTTCGAGAACGGCCGGGAGTTTCGGGAGCCGGACGTGCGAGAACAGCCGGAAGTACGAGAACAGCCGGAAGTACGCGAGCGGGGAGCGTGGGAGGAGGAGCGCATCGTGGCTCACCGCCCGCCGGACACCGTCAGCACCTCGCCGGTGATGTTGCCGTTGGCGGCCGAGCACAGGAACAGCAGCGCCTGGGCGATGTCCTGGGGTGTGCTCAGCCGCCCGGTGGGCGTGGCGGCCAGCTCCCGCTCCCGGACCTCGCCCGGCAGCCCGGCGATCACCCGGTCCGTCGTGGTCAGGCCCGGGCACACCACGTTGACCAGCACCCCGTCGCCGCCCAGGTCCCACATCAGGCTCCGGGCCAGGCCGTGCAGCCCGGCCTTCGCGGCGCCGTAGAACTCCTGGCCGCGGGCGCCGGTCAGCGCGTTGTGCGAGGAAACCAGGGCGATCCGGCCCCAGCCGCGCTCGCGCATCCCCGCGACCGCGCACTGGACCGTGCGGATCGCGGGGGCGAGGTTGTCCGAGACGACCGGCAGCCACTCCTCTTCCCGTACGTCCTCGAAACGCTCGCGCGGCCCCCGCCGCGACCCCCACCGCCACGCGTTCGCCACCAGCACGTCCAGCGCGCCCCAGCGCCGCTCCACCGCGGCCACCACCCAGCGGGGCGAGGCCGGGTCGTCCAGCGCGTACGGCACGGCGAAGGCGCGCTCCTCGCCGGCCTCCCCGGCCAGCTCGGCGGCGAACTCCGCGGCCGTCTCGCGCCGGTGGCGGTAGGCCACCGCCACCCGCGCGCCCTGCCCGGCGAAGGCGCGCGCCGCGGCCCGCCCGATACCGCCGGTGGCTCCGGTGACCAGGACCGTACGTCCCTCAAGGCCGAGGTCCATCACGCGCGGGCCGCCACGAACTCGGTGATGCTCGCGATGACGTAGTCCAGCATCTCCTCGGTCAGGCCGGGATAGACCCCGACCCAGAAGGTCCGCTCGGTGATCAGGTCGCTGTTGGTGAGGCCCCCGGAGACCCGGTGGGGCAGCCCGGTGTAGGCCGGGTGGCGGGTGAGGTTGCCCGCGAACAGCAGACGGGTGCCGATCCGCCGGGACTCCAGGAAGTCCACCAGCTCCGCGCGGCCGAACGGGGCGCCCGGCGCCACCGTGATCACGAACCCGAACCAGCTGGGGTCGCTGCGCGGGGTGGCCTCGGGCAGCAGCAGGTGCGGCACGCCGTCCAGGCCCTCGCGCAGCCGCCGCCAGTTGCGGCGGCGCGCCGCGCCGAAGGCGTCGAGCTTGGCCAGCTGGGTCAGCCCGAGCGCCGCCTGGAGGTCGGTGGCCTTCAGGTTGTAACCGACGTGGGAGAAGATGTACTTGTGGTCGTAGCCGGCGGGCAGCGTCCCCATCTGGTAGTCGAAGCGCTTGAGGCACTTGTTGCTCTCGCCCGGCTCGCACCAGCAGTCCCGGCCCCAGTCGCGCAGCGACTCCACGATCCGCGCCAGCGCCAGGTCGGAGGTCAGCACACAGCCGCCCTCCCCCATCGTGATGTGGTGCGCGGGGTAGAAGCTCACGGTGGTCAGGTCGCCGAAGGTGCCGGTGAGCCGGCCGTCGTAGCGGGAGCCCACCGCGTCGCAGTTGTCCTCGATGAGGAACAGCTCGTGCCGCTCGGCGAGTTCCGCCAGCTCCGTGGCAGGGAACGGATTGCCGAGCGCGTGCGCCAGGGCGATGGCGCGGGTGCGCGGGCCGATGGCGTCGGCGACCCGCTCGACCGTGGTGTTGTACGTGCGCAGGTCCACATCGACGAAGACCGGCACCAGCCCGTTCTGCAGGATCGGGTTGACGGTGGTGGGGAAGCCGGCCGCGACGGTGATCACCTCGTCGCCGGGCCGCAGCCGCCGGTCCTCCAGGTGGGGTGAGGTCAGCGCGGCCACGGCCAGCAGGTTCGCCGAGGAGCCGGAGTTCGTCAGATGCGCCTTGCGCAGCCCCAGTTCGCGGGCGAAGGCCGACTCGAACCTGCGGGAGCTGCGCCCAGCCGCGATCCGCATCTCCAGGGCGGCCTCCACCAGCGCCACCCGGTCGTCCTCGTCCAGCACCGCGCCGGACGGCCAGATCTCGGTGACTCCGGGGACGAACGCCCGGCCGGGCTCCCGCTCCACCTCCCGCTCCTGGTGGTATTTGCGGACCTCATCGAGAACAAGCGCCCTGTGGTCGCTCATCGCCACGTCCTTCCTGCCCGTCACCGCTCCGCCCGGCCCTTCCCAACGGACCGGACCCTGCCGCCGCCGGCTCGAACCGTCCTCGACACCCGGTCGGGCGGCAGCCCCGCGGCGACCAGTTGGTCCCGCAGCGACCGGTCGGCGCGGTAGCGCGGGCGCCAGCCCAGCAGCCGCCGCGCCGCGGAGATGTCCATCAGCTGCCAGTCGGCGCCGCCCGGGACCCCCGGGCGGCTCTCCGGGCGGCTCTCCGGGCGGGTGCGGTCCTCCTCCACCAGCGGGACGTCGAGCCCGCTGAGCGCGATCATCCGCTCGACGAGTTCGCGTACCGGCGCCGCGCGCCCCGAGCCGATGTTGACGATCCAGGCGCCGGTCACCGACGGCCGCGGCGCGGTGGCCGCCGCCAGCACGGCCTGACCGACGTCCCGGATGTCCACGAAGTCCCGCCGCGCGTCGAGGGGGGCCAGCCGCAGGGCGGCCGCCCCGGGCCCGCCGCGCGCCGCCTCGGCCAGGTGGCGGGCGACCCGGCCGAGCAGGCTGGCGCTGGGCGCGCCGGGCCCGTGCACGTTGGCGATCCGCAGCACCGTGCCGTCCACCGCGCCGGCCCGCGCCGCGCGCAGCACGGCCTCGGCGCCGAGCAGCTTGGTGCGCCCGTAGGCGGAGCGGGGGGCGCAGGGCAGACCCTCGGTGATCGCGGTGCCGGGCGCCGCCGGCCCGTACTCGTGGACCGTGCCGAGCTGGATCAGCCGCGGCCGCCGCTCCAGCACGGCGACGGCCTCCACCAGGCCGCGCACCAGCCCCGCGTTGGCCGCCGCGAGGTCCTCCTCGGCGCCGCCCCAGGCCAGGCCGGCCGCGTTGACCACGACGTCCGCGCCCGCCCCGGCCAGCACCCCGGCCAGGCGCGCGGAGGGCTCGCGGATCAGGTCCAGGCGGATGTGGCGGCCGCCGGGGACCTCGGCGGCCGGGGCCCGGGAGACGGTGAGCACCCGCGCGCCCTCGGCGTCGAAGACCTCGCCGACCCGGCGACCCAGCGAGCCGGTGCCCCCGAGTACGACGACCGACAGCCCGGCAGCCTGTGACGACCCCATCGGCGTCTCCTCACGGCATTTCGTCATCCGATCACGGCCCCGCCATCGTCCTCGCCGTGACTCGAGTCCTCCTCGACCCGCACCGCCTACCGTCCGGCGGCCATGGAGATCCATGAGACCGCCGTGCCCGACGCCTACCGTGTGGTGCCGCGCCACCACACCGACGCGCGCGGCAGCTTCTTCGAGTCGTACGCGTACGACGAGCTGGCCCGGCGCACGGGCCATGTGTTCGTCCCGCTGCAGGTCAACTACTCGGTGTCGGCGCGCAACACGCTGCGCGGGCTGCACGGGACGCGGCTGCCGCCCGGCCAGGCCAAGTTCGTGTCGTGTGTGCGCGGGGCGCTGCTCGACGTGGTGGTGGACCTGCGGCTGGGGTCGCCGGCCTTCGGCGCGTACGCGACCCATCGGCTCGACGCGCGGGAGGGGACCGCGGTCTACGTCGCCGAGGGCCTCGGCCACGGGTTCGTGGCGCTCACCGACGACGCCTGCGTCAGCTATCTGTGCTCGACGCGGTTCGTCCCCGGCACCCAGATCGACATCCAGCCGCTGGACCCCGCCCTCGGGCTGCCCTGGCACCTCGGGCTCACCGACGAGCCCCTGATCTCGGAGAAGGACGCCCGCGCCCCGTCCCTCGCCGAGGCCGCCGACCAGGGACTGCTGGCCACCTACGACGCCTGCCGCGAGCTCTACGAGCGGCAGCTGCGCGCCGCGGGCGCCACCGGGCCCGCCGCGCCCCCGTCGTCCGCCCCGCCCCTGGTGCCGGCCCCGCCCCCGTCGCCCGCCGCGCCGTCGGCGCAGGCCCTCGCGAAGGCGTCGAGGACCCGCCGGTAGTAGCCGGGGCCGAAGCCCATCCGGGCCGTCTGCGGGACCAGGGCCCGCAGCTTCTCGGTGGAGATGACGTGCTGGGCCCCGGCCTCCCGGTACTCCCGCCGCGCCGTCAGACCCAGCCGTCGCTCCAGGTGGTCGACGATCCGCTCGACCGGAACCGCCTCCCCCGAGGCCACGTTGACCGTCTCGCCCCGCAGGTCCCGGGCCAGCAGCAGGTCGATGACGCGCACCACGTCCACCACGTCGATCAGGTCCCGGGCCGCGCCCCGGTGGATCCGGACCCGGCCCTCCCGCATCTGCCGCACCAGCGCGGGCAGCAGCTGGTGCGGCGGCTGCCCGGGGCCGACCAGATGGCCGAGGCGCAGCACCAGCCAGTCGGCGCCCGAGGCGTGCAACTGCCGCTCCAGGGCCAGCTTGTGCGCCCCGTACGGGGTGCAGGGCACGATCGTGCTGTCCTCCCGGCCGGGGCCGTCCACCGCGCCGTACATCCCGGTGGCGGCGGTGGAGAAGAACAGCAGCCGCCGCCCGGTGGCCCGGCAGTCCCGCGCCACCTCCCGCAGCAGCGCGGCCTCCCGGGCGAAGTCCGCGTCCGAGGTGCCGCTCGCCCAGGACACGCCGGCCGCGAGGACCACCGTGTCCGGGTGCTGATGGGCGATCGGCCGAAGGCTCCGGGCGAGGAAGCCGTTTCCCACAATCTCCATGCCACGTCCTGAGTGAGAGTCGGTGCGGTCGGTGGGTGGGGGTCCGCTCAGCCGCGCACCGGCAGCGGGCCGGGGCTCGTACTCACGGCCAGCTCTTCCAGGTGGGCCACCAGCTCCGAGGGGTGGGGGCCGCGGGCCATCTGGTCCTGGAGCCGCAGGGCCGCCGCCCGGTGGGAGGGGTCGCCCAGCAGCCGCCGGGCGGCCGCGCGGATCGCCGGGACGTCCGCCGTGGCGTTGGGCAGGGCGATGCCCGCGCCGGCGGCCGCGATCCGGGCGGCGATGGTCTCCTGGTCGAGCCCGCAGGGCAGCATCAGGTGCGGCACGCCGGCGGCGAGACCGGTCATGGCGCAGCCCCCGCCGCCGTGGTGGACCACCAGGTCGCAGGAGGGCAGCAGCAGATGGAGCGGGGTGTGCTCCAGCAGCCGCACCCCGGGGGGAAGGGGGCCGAGCCGCGCCCGGTCGGCGCCGGTGACGGTGAGCAGCACCTCGGCGTCCAGCTCCGCGAGCGCCTCGACCACCTTGGGCACGGCGAACGACCCGGGCCCGAAGGTGACGCTCACCGAGGTGCCCCACACCACGCACACCCGGGGCCGCCCGGTTCGGCGCTCGGTCGCCCCGGGGAGCGTCAGCAGCCACGGGGGCATGGCCCCCGGCCCGTTGTAGGGCACGTGGCGCACGGGGAGTCGGCGGGCGGCGGCCAGGGGCGGGGCGGCGCCGGCCGGGCAGGGGTCGATGGCGTACTCGTACGTCTCGCGGCGCAGCGCCCCGACCTCGTAGCGCTGGAAGGCGCGGCTGGTGTCCAGCGGCACCAGGGGCACGCCGCGCACCCGGTCGTCAGGGCCGACCGGGCCCCACAGGTGGAGCAGCGCGGGCACCCCCAGCACCCGCCCCACCAGCGGCCCTTCCAGGCTCAGCAGGTCGTGGGCCACCAGGTGGGGGCGCCACTGGCGGCCGAAGTCCACCGCCGCGTCGGTGGAGCGGTGCGCCATGTCCACCAGCCGCTCGTGGTGGTCCCGCAGCCAGGCGCCGGGTTCGAACTCGTCCAGGGAGGCGACGGGCCGGCCGGTGACGGGGTGCGGGGGAAGCTCCCGGTACGGCCAGCGCCCGCCCTGGGCGGCGGAGTAGTTGAGCAGCCGGGCCATGAAGGCCAGATCGGGCGCGTCGAGGAGGGCGAGCGGGGTGAGCCCGGCCCGGCCGACCGGCTCCGCCTGGCTGGGCGCGCACACCACCCGCACCTCGTGTCCGGCGGCCTGGAGCGCCCAGCCCAGCGGCACCATGGAGAACCAGTGGCCGGGCCAGTTGGACACCACGAACAGCACGCGCAGGGGGGTGTGGGGGTGCCGCATCAGGAGTCGCCTCCCAGGACGTCGGGCCGGGCTGGGTGTTGTGGGCGCGCGGGCTGTTGGGGCCGCGTGGGCAGTGGCGGCCGCGCGGGCTGTTCGGGCCGGGCGGAAGCGGGGGGTCCGACGACGTGCAGCACCGGGCGCAGCCCCAGCGCGGCGAGGGCGTCGCGCGGGCGGTCGGCGGCGGTGCCGCGGGCCGCCGCGTAGCCGTCGGGGCGGATGAGCAGCCAGCCGCCGGGCTCGGTGCCCAGATCGGCCCGCAGCCGCCCGCCCGGGTCGGCCAGCGGCCCCGGCACCCCGGTCGCGGAGGTCGCGGGCACGACGGTGCGCACGCTCAGGTAGCCCCCGTACGCCTCGGCGAGCGCGCAGAGCGACGGGTGCTGGTCGGGGGTTGCGAAGGCGAGCAGGGTCCAACCGGGGCGGGCCAGTTCGGCGGTCAGCTCCCGCCAGCCGGGGCTGCCGGCGGCCCGGCGCGGCCCGACGGTGGCCACGCGCGTGCCCGCCGTCTCCCCGAGGACCGCGGGCCCGGTCCGGTAGGTCAGGTCGAGAGCGGTCATCCCGCCCATGATCCGGCGCTGGAGACGGGCCTTGACCGGCGGCACCGCGCCGACCAGGCCGAAGGCCGCGCGCAGCAGCGCGGCGGCGGTACGGCTCCTGAGTTGCACCAGCGCGGTGGCCAGCCGGGTGGAGCGCAGCAGCCGCTCGCCGACCGGCACCCGCTCGGCGCCGTAGGAGTCCAGCAGCCGGGGGCCGGCCTCGCCGCGGATGACGGCGGCGAGTTTCCAGGCGAGGTTGACCGCGTCCTGGACGCCGGTGTTCATGCCCTGTCCGGAGGCGGGGCTGTGCACATGGGCCGCGTCGCCCGCGACGAACACCCGGCCCGCGCCCATGCGCGGCACCATGCGCTGCTGGATGGCGAACACCGACACCCAGGTGGGGGCGTGCACCCGCGCGGCGCGGCCGGTGCCCGCCCGGATCTTGGCGGCGAACCGGCGCGCCACCGCCGCGTCCTCCGCCTCGCCACCGCCGTACTCGACGTCGGTGGTGTCCAGCAGCCGCCACTTGCCGGGATCGGGGAAGGGCACCATCATCACGGTCCCGGCGCGGGTGCGCATCCAGTGGATGCTGTCGCGCGGCAGGTCGCAGTCGACCTGCGCGTCCGCGATCAGCCAGGTCTCGCTGGAGTCGCCGATCAGGGGCAGGCCGAGCCCCTTGCGCACCGTGCTGTGTCCCCCGTCGCAGCCCACCAGCCATCCGGCGCGCGTCTCGGCCACGCCGCCGTCGGCGTGGCGCAGCCGGGCGCGGACGGCGGTGCCCAGGTCCTCGAACCCGGTCAGCCGCACGCCCCACTCCACCTCGACGCCGTGCCGGGCGCAGGCCCGGCGCAGCACCTCCTCGGTGATCACCTGGTCGACCATGAGGGTGAAGGGGAAGCGGGTGGGCAGCCGGCTGTAGTCGGTGTCGAGCCGGATGAGGCGGCGGCCGTTCTGGTGGAGGGTGAAGTGCTCGACCCGCTGTCCCCTGGCGAGCAGTTCGGCGGCCACGCCCATCTGGTCGTACGTCTCCAGGGTGCGCGCGTGGGTGGCCAGGGCGCGGCTGGTGGCGGCCGGGCCGGGGGCGGCGTCGATCAGGCGCACCCGCACCCCGTGCCGGGCCAGCTCGTGGGCCGTGGTGAGCCCCACGGGCCCGGCGCCGACCACCAGCACCTGGGTGTCGAAGTGGTCCCGCGGGTGGGTGGCCTCCCGGGGCCGCGGGGCGTCCGCGGGGCGGTGCTGCCGCACGGGGCTCATCCGCGCGTCGCCGGGGCTCATCCGCGCGTCGCCCCCTTCGGGTACTTGGCGGCCTTCCACCAGCCGGGGTTGTCGCGGTACCAGGCGACGGTGGCGGCCAGGCCGGTCTCGAAGGGCACGCGCGGCGCGTAGCCCAGCTCCTCGCGGATCTTGGTCTCGTCGAGGGAGTAGCGCAGGTCGTGTCCCTTGCGGTCCGGGACGTGGCGCACCATGCGCGGCTCGGCGCCGCACAGCTCCAGCAGCCGCCGGGTCAGGGCGGCGTTGGTGTACTCGTTTCCCCCGCCCACGTTGTAGACCTCGCCCGCCCGGCCGCCGGTGAGCACGAGGTGGACGGCGCGGCAGTGGTCCTCGACGTGCAGCCACTCGCGCATGTGGGAGCCGTCGCCGTAGAGCGGGACCCGCTTGCCCTCCAGCAGGTTGGTGACGAACAGCGGGATGAGCTTCTCGGGGTGCTGGTAGGGGCCGTAGTTGTTGGAGCACCTGGTGATCGACACGTTGAGACCGTGGGTGCGCCAGCAGGCGCGGGCGATCAGGTCGGAGGCCGCCTTGGAGGCCGCGTAGGGGGTGTTGGGGGCGAGCGGCCACTCCTCGGTCCACGAGCCGTGTTCGATGGAGCCGTAGACCTCGTCGGTGGACACGTGGACGACGCGGGGCACGCGGGCGCGCAGGCAGGCGTCGAGGAGGATCTGGGTGCCGCACGCGTTGGTGGTCACGAAGTCGGCGGCGGCCTCCAGGGAGCGGTCGACGTGCGACTCGGCGGCGAAGTGCACCACCGCGTCGTGCCCGGGCAGCAGGTCGCCGAGCAGCGCGGCGTCGCAGATGTCGCCGCGTACGAAGGTCAGGCGCGGGTCGGCGGCCGGGAGGCTGTCCCGGTGTCCGGCGTAGGTCAGCTTGTCCAGGACGGTGATCCGGGCGTCCTCGCAGCCGGGGTAGCCGTCGGCGAGCAGGGTGCGCACATAGGTCGAGCCGATGAAGCCGGCGCCGCCGGTGACCAGGATCCTCACGCGGCCACCTCGATGCGGGTGTGGTCGCCGACGACGAGCCGGTGGCGGCCGGCGGCGGGGAGGTGGGGGGCGGACGTGGCGGGGGGCGGGGGGAAGGTGCCGATGGCGGCGGAGCGTCCGATGACCGAGCCGTAGAGTCCGCGCACCCGGCACAGGGAGGCGCCGTCCAGCACGATCGAGTCGTCCAGCCGGGTGTCGCGCAGCACGCAGTCGCCGCCGACCGAGGTGTACGGCCCCACGTGGCTGTCCTCCACCAGCGTGCCCGCGCCGATGACGGCCGGCCCCTCGATCCGGGAGCGCACCACCCGGGCGCCGGGCTCGACCACGACCGGGCCGGTGATCTCGCTGGCCTCGTCCACGTCCGCGGCGACCGAGCGGGTGAGGGCGCGCAGCACCTCGCGGTTGCAGTCCAGGACGTCCTCGACGCGGCCGGTGTCCTTCCAGTAGCCCGCGTACTCGCCGGCCCGCACCGTCTCGCCCCGGTCCACCAGCCACTGGAGGGCGTCGGTGATCTCCAGTTCGCCGCGGGCGCTGGGGCTGATGGCGGCGACCGCCTCGTGGATGACGGGGGTGAGGAAATAGACGCCGATCAGCGCCAGGTCCGTACGCGGCCGGGCGGGCTTCTCGACCAGCCGCAGCACCGAGCCGTCCGCCGCCACCTCCGCGACCCCGAACTCCTGCGGGTCGGGAACCTTGTGCACCACCACCTGGGCGGCCGGCCGCCGGGCGCGGAACTCGGCCGCGAGGTCCGCCACCCCTTCGGGGAGCATGTTGTCGCCGAGGTACATCACGAAGTCGTCGTCGCCCAGGAAGTCGCGGGCGATGGCGACGCAGTGGGCCAGCCCGAGCGGCTCGGCCTGCGGGATGTAGGTGATGCGCACGCCGAGGGCCGAACCGTCGCCCAGCGCCCCCGAGATCGCCCGGAGCTGGTTGCCGACGACGATGCCGACGTCCGTGACCCCGATGTCGCGGATCGCCGTCAGGACGTGTTCGAGGACCGGCTTGTTGGCGATGGGGATGAGCTGTTTGGGCATCGAGTAGCTGAACGGGCGCAGGCGGGTCCCCGACCCGCCGGACAGCACGAGAGCCTTCATGTAAGTCCTCCCTTAGCGGACAGCGGGAGCATGTGAGCGCCCGGTCGAGGACCCCTCGAAGACGGGTGAACCCACCCCCGCGTGCCCGGGTGTGCCGGCGTGTCGCGCCGTGTACCGGGCTTCGAGGCCGACTTGAGCCGCCTTGCCGACCATCTCCCGGGTCCCGCACATCGTGTGCGGCGTCACCGGAGAGAGGGTCCATGCGCTGGGAGAACATCCACATCGCCGCGGTCGGCACCTGGCTTCCCGAGCCGGTGGCCGTGGAGGCCGCCGTACGGTCGGGGGAGCTGACCCCCGAGCGGTGCGAGGTCTTCGGCTACCGGTCGGTGCTCGTCGCCCCCGAGGGGATCGCCCCGCCGGACATGGCCGTGCACGCCGCGGAGACCGCGCTCAAGCGCTCCGGCGTCGCGCCCAAGGAGTTCGGGCTGCTGCTGCACGGCAGCCTGTGGTTCCAGGGCCTGGACGTGTGGCCGGTCGGCTCGTACATCGCGCAGCGCACCGTGGGCCGTACGGTGCCCGCGCTGGACGTGCAGCAGCGCTGCAACATCGGGGTCGGCGGGATCGAGCTGGCCGCGAGCCATCTGGCCGCCGGGGCGCGCGGCTCCGCGGTGATGCTGACCACCGCGGACCGCTGGGACGGCCCGGGGGTCAACCGGTGGTCCCTGCACGAGGACCACGTGTACGGGGACGGCGCCACCGCGATGGTCCTGTCCCGCCACGGCGGGTTCGCCCGGCTGCTGTCCACGGCCACCGTGGCCGACAACTCGCTGGAGGCGATGGCGCGCGGCGACGAGCCGTTCCACCCGGTGTCCCCGGCCGCCCACACCCCGCTCGACCTGACCCGCAGGTCCCGCCAGTACAAGGACGGGCACGACGAGGACGAGGCCGCGCTGCGGCACGCCCGGGTGATGCTGCAGGCCAAGGTCAAGGCGCTGGCCGCCGCCCGGACGCCCTCCTCGGGGCTGGCGCGGGTGGTGATCCCGGCGACCGGGCGGCGCAAGGGCGACTACCAGCTGCACCATCTGCTCGGCGTGGAGGAGCGGCAGACCACCTGGGCGTACGGGCGCACCACGGGCCACATCGGCGGTGGGGACCTGGCGGCCGGCCTCGCCCACCTGGTGGAGACCGACGGTGTCCGGCCCGGCGACCGGGTGCTGCTGTTCGGCGGCGGGTCGGGGTTCACCTGCACCACCGCGGTGCTGGAGATCACCGAGGTCCCGCGGTGGACGTGACCGCCGCCGTCCACGCCCCGGCGGCCGCGCCCGGCACCCTCGGCGCCCTGCTGGAGCGGGCCGCCGCCGCCCGCCCGGACGCGCGGGCGGTGCGGGACCGCGCGGGCGCGTGGACCTACCGCCGGCTCGACGGACACGCGCGGGCGTTCGCGGCCTGGCTGGCGGAGCGGGGCGTACGGCGCGGCGAGCGGGTGCTGGCCCGGGTCGGCAACCGGCGGGAGTTCGCCGCCATGCTGTTCGGCACGGCGCGCCACGGGGCGGTCTTCGTCCCGGTCGACCCGGCCATGCGGCCGTTCCATCTGACCCAGGTGGCGGCGGACTGCGACCCCGCGCTGGTCGTCTCCCTCACCGACGACCCGGCGACGCTCGCGGCGCTCCGGGAGGCCACCGGCCGCCCCGTCCACGAACTCGACGCGGTGTGGCGACGGGTGGAAACGCTACGGCCACCACCGGACACCGGAGCCGTGCCGCCGCGGGTGTCCCCCGACGACCTGGCGCTGCTGCTCTACACCTCCGGGTCCACCGCCGCGCCCAAGGCCGTGATGTGCCCGCACTCCTCCGTCCTCTTCGCCGCGCGGGCCATCGCCTCCCGGCTCCGCTACCGCCCGGACGACGTCGTCCTCGCGGCCCTTCCGCTGTCCTTCGACTACGGGCTCTACCAGATCCTCCTGGCCGCCCTCGCGGGCGCCGAAGTGGTGCTGACCGAGCCGGACCGCCATGTCGGGCTGCACGCCGTCCTGCGCGAACACGGCGTCACCGTCGTCCCGGTGGTGCCCTCGCTCGCCGAGATGCTGCTGCGGCTGGCCGGGCGGGAGCGCTCCGCCGCGCCGCCGCCCGTCCGGCTGTTCACCAACACCGGCGCGGCGCTCACCGCCCCGCTCGTCGCGGGCCTGCGGCGGACGTTCCCGGGCGCGGCGGTGGCGCCGATGTTCGGCCTCACCGAGTGCAAGCGGATCACCGTGCTGGAGCCCGACGGCGACCTCGCCAAGCCGGGTTCGGTGGGGACCGCCCTGCCGGGCACACACGTCGCGATCCTGGGCGAGGCGGGGCGGCCGCTGCCCCCGGGGCGCGCCGGACAGATCGCGGTCCGCGGCCCGCACGTCATGCGGGGCTACTGGCGCGCGCCCCAGCTCACGGCGGCCAGGTTCCGCCCGGATCCGGCCACCGGCGAGGTGACCTTGCACACCGGCGACTTCGGCCACCTCGACGAGGACGGCCACCTGTACTTCCACGGGCGCCGCGACGACCTGTTCAAGCGCCGTGGCGTGCTGACCGGGGCGCTGGAGATCGAGGCGGCGGCCCTGGACATCGACGGCGTCACCGCGGCCGCCGTCCTCCCTCCCGGCCCGGACGCGGACCTCACGCTCTTCGCCGTCACCGAGCTGACGCCCGGGCGGGTGCTCGGCTCGCTCGGCGAGCGTCTCGAGAGGTCCAAGGTGCCGGCCGTCTGCCGGGTCGTCCCCGCGCTCCCCCTCACCCCCAACGGCAAGACCGACAAACAGCGGCTGCGGCGGATGCTCGACACCCCCCAGCGGTAGGGACTCGCCCCCAGCGGTGGAGACCCGCCCCCCAGAGGCAGAGAGAAGAGAGAACAGCCATGCACTCCGACCCTTCCACCCCCTGGGAGCGGCAGTTCGAGGAGCTGGTCCTCGGTGTCCTCCCGCGCCACTCCCGCCACGCGCCGCTCGACCCCGCCCTCGACCTGAAGACGGCCGGGCTCGACTCCATGGCCACCGTGGAACTCCTGGTCCGCCTGGAGGAGGCGTACGGCGTGGACTTCCCCGACTCCGTACTGAGCGGGGAGACCTTCGCCACCCCCGCCGCGCTGTGGCACGTCCTCACCGCCCAGCGCGCCACCGCCGCTCCCGTTTCCGGCGAGGAGGAGACCCCGTGCGCGTCCTGATGACGACCACCCCCTCGCCGTCCCACCTCGCCCCGATGATCCCGCTCGCCTGGGCGCTGCGGGCCGCCGGCCACGACGTGCTGGTGATGGGCCAGCCCGACATCCAGAGGACGGCCCACTCGGCCGGGCTGAACAGCGTCAGCGTCGGCGCCCCGTACCACGGCAACGACTCCGTCCTGCCCTATCTGCCCCCGGGCGTCCGGCCCCTGCAGGCCCTGGGCCGGAACAACCGGGAGGTCCTGCCCGGCGCCGCCAAGGTGTACGCCACCCACGCCCGCTACATGATCCACGCCTATCTTGAGGTGGCCCGCGGGTGGCGGCCGGATCTGGTGGTGGGCGAGCAGTTCGACTACACCTCGCTGATGATCGGCGGCGCCCTGGGCGTGCCGGCCGTGCACCACCGCTGGGGCGTGGACCCGCTGACCGGCCCGGCCCGGCCGATCGCCGCCATCTTCCTGGACGGGCTGTGCCGCCGACTCGGCATGGACGGCCTGCCGGAGCCGCACGCCGTCCTCGACCCCTGCCCGCCCGCGCTGCAGGCCCCGGACGCCGCGCCCGGCACCCCGATCCGCTTCGTGCCCTTCAACGGCGCCGGCGCCAGGCCGGACTGGGTCACCGAGCGGCCCGCCGCCCGGCGGGTCTGCGTCACCCTGGGCCGGCAGACCCTGGTGACCAACGGGCTGCCGCTGCTGCGCCATGTGATCGAGGCCTTCGACGGCCTGCGGGACGGGGGCGGCGCGGACGTCGAGGCCGTGGTGACCGTCGACTCCCGCTTCCGGGACCAGGTGGGCGCCGTGCCCCCGGCCGTACGCCTCGTCGACCCCACCCCGCTCAACCTGTTCCTCCACACCTGTGACGCGGTCGTCCACCACGGGGGCTGCGGCAGCGCGATGACGGCGACCGCGGCCGGCCTGCCCCAGCTCGTCCTGCCCCAACTCCTGGACCAGTTCACCGTCGGCGACGCGCTGGCGGACGCGGGGGCCGGGATCGGCCTCGACACCGCGGCGGCGCAGGACGACCCGGAGCAGGTGCGCGCCGCGGTGACCGCCCTGCTCACCGACGAAGCACACCGCAGCGCCGCCGGCCGTCTCGCCGACGCCGTACGGGACATGCCCTCGCCCGCGCGGGTGGCCTCCGACCTGGAACAGCTCGTCGCCACCGGCCAGTCCCCCGCCGGGGCCCCGGCCCTGGCCGCCGCCTCATGAGCCCGGAGCCCGACCCGCCCGCGAAGCCCGACCCGCCCGCGAAGCCCGACCCGCCCGCCAACCCCGGCCCGCCCGCAAAGCCCGGCCAGCCCGCCACGCCCGCCATGCCCGCCATGCCCGACCCGCCGCTCATGTCCGAGGGGCAGATCCAGCTGTTCTCGCTGGGCGCCCTGCTGACCATGCTGCTCTCGCTGCTCGACGAGAACATCGTGGCCAGCGCCGCCTGGCCGATCGCCCGGGACCTGGACCCGGGCGGCGGCGTCGGCGCCATCCCCTGGCTGGTCACCGCCTACGCGCTGGCCGCCACCGCGTCCCAGCCGCTGTACGGGAAGCTCAGCGACACGCTCGGCCCCCGCCGGGTCTACCTCTGCTCCGTCCTGCTCTTCCTCCTCGGCTCGGCGCTGTGCGGAACCGCCTCCCACATGGGCGAGTTGATCGCCTTCCGGGCCCTGCAGGGGCTGGGCGGCGGCGGGCTGATGAGCCTGACGCTGATCATCCTCGCCACCGTCCACCCGCCCCGGCAGGGCAGCGGCGGCGGGGGCATGGGCATGGGCGGGGGCCTGGTGGCGCTCGGCATCCTCGCCGGTCCCCTGCTCGGCGGCTTCCTGACCCAACACCTGTCCTGGCGCTGGATCTTCTACGTCAACCTGCCGCTGGGCGCCGTGTCCGTCGCCATCACCCTGGCCACCCTGCGGCTGCCGCGCGGCACCACCGCCCACCGCGTGGACGTGACGGGCGCCGCGCTGGTCACGGCGGGCGCCACCGGGGCGCTGCTGCTGGCCGAGTGGGGCGGGTCGCGCTACGCCTGGTCCTCCGCGCCGGTCCTCGCGCTGGGCGTGGCGAGCGCCGCGCTGCTGGCCCTGTTCTGCTGGTGGGAGACGCGGGTGGCGGAGCCGATCCTGCCCATGGCGCTGTTCCGCGACCCGGTCTTCCGGATCGCCGCCCCGCTGCAGTTCCTCGGCGGTTTCGCGGTGCTGGCCGCGCCGCTGTTCATCGTCGCCTATCTGCAGATCGCCCGCGGTGTGCCGGCCGACGAGGCGGGGCTGCGGCTGGCGCCGGTGGCCGCGGGCGTGATGGTCGTCATGGGCGTGTCCGGGCTGGTGATCACCCGCCTCGGCCGCTACAAACCGGTGCTGGTCGTGAACACGGGCGTCGCCGCGCTCGCCCTCGCCCTGTTCTCCACGGTCGACTCCCGCACCCCGGACCTGACGCTGGGGCTGCTGCTGGTGCTGCTCGGCGTCGGGCTCGGCGGGGTCGTGCAGGTCGTGCTCCAGACGGCCCAGGCCGCCGCGCCGCCCGGCAGCCTCGGCGTCGTCACCACCGGCACCCGCTTCTTCCTGATGCTCGGCAAGGCGTGCGGCGCCGCCGTGCTCGGCGCCGTCCTGGACCACCGCTCCGGCGAGGACCCGGGGACGGCCCAGGGGGTGCACGCCTACGTCCTGGCCACCGACACCGTGTTCCGCTGCGCCGCCGGGGTGATGCTGGCCGGCCTCGTGCTCGCGCTCCTCATCCCGGACGTGCGGCTGACCGCCGCCGGCCCGCGGACGGCCACCCCCCGCACCTCCCCCGCAGACGCCCCGCAACCGTCCACCTGAGGAGACCAGATGCGCGTGATGATGATGTCCACCCCCGTGTCCTCCCACTTCTCGCCGCTGGTGCCGCTGGCCTGGGCGCTGCGCGGCGCGGGACACGAGGTCCTGGTGGCCGGTCAGCCGGATGTGATGGGCCCGGCCCGGGCGGCGGGGCTGAGCGCGGTGAGCATCGGCGACTGGTTCCACGTGGACGACCTGCTGCTCGGCGGCCTCCCGGAGGGCAAGCGGCTCATCGAGTCGCTGGGCCGCCCGGCGTCGGAGCAGGTGGCCGGCGCGGCCCGGATGTGGATGGTGCACACCAAGTACCTGCTGCCGGACTACCTCGACTTCGCCCGCGCCTACCGCCCCCAGCTCATCGTCTCCGACCTGCTGGAATACACCGCGCCGATCCTCGGCGCGGTGCTGGGCGTGCCGGTGGCGCACCACCGCTGGGGCGTCGATCCGTACACCCGCCCCGCGCGCCCCGCGGCCCGTCTGGCCCTCCAGGGCGTGTGCGAGCGGCTCGGCCTGGACGGGCTGCCCGACCCGACCGTGCTGCTCGACCCCTGCCCGCCCGCGCTCCAGCTCCCGACGGCGGAGCCGGGCACCCCGATCCGGTACGTGCCCGCGGGCGTCGGCGGCCCCATGCCGGACTGGCTGCGGGAGGAGGGCGACGGCGGGGCGGGGGCGGGCTCCGGGCGCCGGCGGGTGGCCGTGTCCATGGGGCTGCGCACCCTCGTCCTCAACGGTGTCCCGCATCTGCGGCGGGTGTTGCGGGCCTTCGAGGGGCTGCCGGACCTGGAGGCGGTGGCGACCGTGGAGCCGGAGTACCGCGAGGAGCTTGGCCCGGTCCCGGACAACGTACGGATCATCGACCCCACCCCGCTGCACCTGCTCCTCGGCAGCTGTGCGGCGGTGATCCACCACGGCGGGGCGGGCACCGCGCTCACCTCCTCGGCCTTCGGCCTGCCGCAGCTCGTCCTGCCGCAACTGGCCTGCATGTTCGCCACCGGAGACCGGCTGGCGGCGGCCGGCGCGGGCATCACCCTTGACGACGCGGCCCGCCAGGACGACCCCGAGGTGCTGCGCGAGGCCCTGACCACGCTGCTGTCCGGGCCCGGCTACGCCAAGGCGGCCGGGGAGCTGCGGGAGGACATGGAGCGGATGCCCGCGCCCTCGCGGGTCGTCGCCGACCTGGAGCGGCTGGCGGCGCAGCCGGTGTGAGGGGCGGCCAGGTGCGAGGGGCGCACGCAAGAGGGCCGGCCCCGCCGGGGGTCGGCCCTCTCGTGTGCGCCACTTCTCTCAACCGCTCACGCCACTCTGCCCGACGCTCACGCCACTCCGTCCGCCGCTCACGCCGCGCGGCTGGCCGCGCCCTCCATGGAGGCCTCCGCGATCACCTCGTACAGCTCGTCGTCCGGTCCGGCTCCGGCCTCCGCCGCCTCCGCGTCCCGCAGCCGCACCAGGCTCACCCGGCCGCCCTCGCGGCGGTCGGAGGCGATGACCGAGCCGGACACGAAGCCCTCGCGGCGGGAGGCGGCGTCGAGCCGCGCCAGCAGCTCCTCCTCCGTCGCCTCGCCCGGCTCGTGGGACGTCACCACGCAGTACTGCCCGACCCCGTCGCCGGCCCCCGCCCCCGGCTCCGGGCCCGAGGCGGCCGCGAGCACCGGCCCGTGGTCGTTGACGAGGTCGGCGAGCTCCATCAGCCCGGCGGCCGTGAGCAGGAGGAAGTCCGGGACCATGACGGCGGCCTTGTACGCGGAGTTGTCCCGCCACTCGGTGACGATGACATGCCGGTCCGGGTGGTCGGGCGAGCGCAGCAGCGAGGTGCGCAGAAAGCCGTGCTGGGTCGTCATGTACTCGCGGTAGCCGTCGAACGCCTCCTCGAAGGCCGCGGTGTCCTGCTTGTGCCTGTCGGTGAGCTGGAAGCGGGCGACCACCGTCACGGGCGCGGGGCCGTGCTGCTTCTCCGGCATGGGTTGACCCTTTCGTCTGCCTGGTCTGCGCCGTCCGAGATACGGATCGACGGATTGCCGTACGCGATGCGGTGAAGGACCTTGCGGTACAGGGGGGTGTGGCGCAGCACCCGCGCGAGCCGGGGGCGCACCCGGGTGGCGAGCGCGCCCTGCGAGAGCATGGCCTTGCTCTGCAGGGTCTGCAGCCTCATGACGGCCGCGATGTCGGGGGCCCGCCGCTCCTCGAAGGCGGCGAGGCGCGCCGCGCCGGTGTCGCCCGCGGCCAGCGCCCGGGTCAGCACCGGATGCAGCACCACCGCGTCCTGGACGGCGAGGTTGATGCCCTGGGCGCCGATCGGGCTGTGGGTGTGGGCGGCGTCGCCGATCAGGACCAGCCCGTCGTCGGCCCACCGCTCGGCCCGCGAGGAGAAGACGTCCAGCAGGCTGAGGTCGCGCTGGGAGCGGATCTGTTCGCGGATGAGGTGGGCGTACGGCGGCACGGCGCGGCAGAGCTGCTCCCTGACGTGGTCCAGGCCCCGCCCGGCGATCTCGCGGTAGCCCTGGTGCGGCAGGGTCCAGCCGATCTGGATGCGGTCGGGCCACGAGGCGTAGGCGAGCACGGGGCTGCCGCCGGCCCGGAACACCCGTACATCGCGCGGTGGCTCGCCGCCCGGCCCTCCCCGGGCGGGCCCGCCCGCCGCGAGCTTGAACCACAGCACGTCGTGGTCGAAGGCCTCGGTGCGCCCGGCCCCGATGCCCGCCAGCCGGCGGACCCGCGAATAGCGGCCGTCCGCGCCGACGACCACCCGCGCGCGTACGGTGCACGGGCCCGCCGGCCCGGCGGCGGTGACACCGGCGACGCGCCCGTCCCGGCGCACCAGGCCGCCCACCCGGCGCCCGTCCAGCCACCGGAAGCCGGCGAAGGGGCGGCAGTGGTGGAGCAGTTCGTCGAGCACATGGGCCTGCGGGAGGCTCAGCAGGTGGTCGTACGGCGCGGGCAGCAGCCGGTAGTCGGCCTCCAGCAGCACCCGGTCGCCCTCGATCAGGCGGAACCTGTCGTGCTCGTGTCCGCCGCGCGCCCGGGCCCCGGCCAGCACGCCGAGCTGGTCCAGCAGCGCCATGGCGCCGGGCTGCAGGATCTCGCCGCGGAACTCCCGGTGGTGGGCGCGGGTGCGCTCCACCACCGTGACCCGGGCCCCGGACCGCAGCATCAGCAGCGCCAGGACCAGCCCCGCCGGTCCGCCGCCGACCACGCACACATCGGTGTCGTACTCCTCCTGCGCCACCCTCGCTCCCCTCCCGGTCGCCGACGTTCCCCTTACGCGCGCGGGGCCCCTTACGCGCGCGGGCCCTTACGCGCGCAGGGCCCTTACGAGCGCAGGGCCCTTACGCGCGCAGGCTCAGACCGCCGTCGGCGGTGATCACCTGGCCCTGGATCCAGCCCGCCTCGGCCGTGCACAGCAGGGCCACCACATCGGCCACGTCGCGCGGCGTGGTGAGCCGGCCGCCGGGGGTGCGCGCCGCGAGCGCCGCGGCGGTGGCCGGGTCGGGGGTGTCCGGGCCCTTGTCGAGCTTGGCGGTGGCGACCGCGTTGACCGCGATCCGGCGGCCCGCCAGCTCCACCGCGAGATAGCCCACCAGGCTCTCCAGCGCCGCCTTGGCGATCCCGGGGCCGACGTAGCGCGGCACGGCCCGGTGGGCCCCGCTGCTGGACACGGCGACGATCCGGCCGGGCCCGCCGGCCATGAGGTCGGCGATCGCGGGGGCGCCGTACAGCAGCGGGTCGAGGGCCGCCGAGAGGTCGGCCCGTACGTCGTCGGGGCGGGCCCCGACGGCCGGCATGGGGTGCCACGAGGCGACGCTGTGCACGAAGATGTCCAGCCTGCCGTACTGGTCGCGCACCGCGGCCAGCAGGGCGTGGAGCTGCTCGGGACGGGTCACGTCGGCCCGCCGGGCGACGGCGCCGCCCCCCAGTCCTGACAGGTCGCGCAGCGCGCGTGCGGCGTCGGCGTCGCTGTGCGCGTAGTCGAGGATGACCTGGGCGCCCGCGGTGGCCAGCTTGCGGGCCACCGCGAAGCCGACCCCGCGCGTCGCCCCCGTCACCAGCGCGACCTTCCCGGCGAGCCCCAGGGTGTCGGGGCGCGCCGGCTCGGCCGGATCGGCCGCCCCGGCCGGCTCCGCCCGCTCGGCCTGTTCGCCCCGCTCGGCTTGTTCGCCCCGCTCGGCCTGCTCGGCCGTCTCAACCGACATGGTCCGCCGCCTCGGGGCTCGGGGCGTCGACGCCGGCCGCCTGGGCGGCGAGGTGTACGGCGCGCTCGGCCGTTCCGGTGGCCGGGGCGTCGGCGCGGGAGGCCCGCCAGGCGTCCGCGTCCGACCACCAGGTGACGAAGGTGTAGTGGCCGGGCCTGGTCAGCGACCGGCTGAGGTCGGCGTGGCGAAAGCCCGGCCGCGCCGCCAGGGCGCGCGCGTACTCCCGGTAGGACGCGTCGAAGGCGTCCAGGCTCGTCTCCTCCACACCGAGCCGCTCGACCACCACCACCGGCGCGCCCTCCGCGACATCGCGGCCCGCCCGCAGCACGTTGCGGGACGGGTCGGCCGCCACGTCCACCAGCTCGTGGAACTCCTTGGCGTGCGACTGGAACACCTCGCTGCCCCGCACCCGCTGGAACGCCTCGGGCGAGCGCCACCGGCCGAGGTTGACGTACACCCCGGGGCGCTCCACCAGCCGCACCGCCTGGTGCGAGTCGAAGCCCTCCTGGGCGCGCATCCAGGCCACGTGGTCGAGGAAGTGCCGCTCGAACTCGGCGGCCAGGCCGGGGTCCTTGAGCGTGAAGGTGTTGATGACGGTGAACAGGCCGGTCGGGTGGTCCGGCGCGCCGGGTGACGACATGGCGGTACGGCCTTCCTGAGGGGCTCGGGTGGGGACGGGGACGTGCGGCGCGAGGCGGGCGACGAGGTCGTCGCGCAGGGCGCGGCGCGACACCTTGCCGCCCGCGTTGCGCGGGATGGCGTCCACCACCTCGATGTGGTGGAGCCGCTGGTAGTACGGGAGTCGCTGGGCCACGGCGGCAGCCACGGCCTCCGCGACCCGCTCGCCCGCGCCCGGCCGGAGCACCACCAGCGCGGCGGGGACCGCGCCCCGCGCCGGGTCCGGCAGGCCGAGGACCACGGCCTCCCGGACCGGCTCCTGGCCGAGCAGGACCTGCTCGATCTCCGTGGGCGCGACGAGGAAGTTGTCGCATTTGAACGTGTCGCCGAGCCGGTCGATCAGGAACAGCCGCCCCTCCTCGTCGATCCGGCCCACGTCGCCGGTGGAGAACCAGCCGCCGTCCTCGAGGCCGGTGCCGTCCGGGCCGCCGAGGTAGCCCTTCATCACCTGCGGGCCGCGCACCTGCACCTCCCCCACCGCGCCGGGCGCCACCACCGTGCGGCGCTCGACGTCCACGACCCGGCACTCGGTCCCGGCCACCGGGCGGCCCACCGAGCCGGGCAGCGGGCGGGCGGGGTCGTCGCTGTGGGTCAGCGGGGAGGTCTCGGCGAGCCCGTACCCCTGGAAGACCGGCACCTCGAACCGCTCGGCGAGCCGCGCCGCGTCCCGCACCGACAGCGCCGAGCCGCCCGACGCGATCTGGCGCACGGTCGTCAGCGTCATGCCGTCCAGGGCGGGGTCGGTGGCGAGCCGGGCGAGGCGGACCGGGAGGCTGTAGAAGTGGGTGGCGGAGTGCCGGTTGGCCGCCGCGACCGCGTCGCGCGGCTCGGACGCGGCGCACAACACCTGGGTGGCGCCCGCGCACACGGCCGAGTTGAGGTGCATGGGGTGGTAGGTGGGCAGGTGGTTGAGGGTGACGGAGCGGCCGCCGACGCGGTGTGCCTCGGCGATCTGCGCCGCGTTGACGACCAGGTTGCGATGGGTGAGCCGGACGGCCTTGGGCAGCCCCGTCGTACCGCTGGTGAACTGGACGCACACCACGTCGTCGGGCCCTGCCGCACGGTGCGGCCGGACGAGCGTCCTGGTGCCCAGGACGTCGTCCAGGCGGGGCACGCCGGGGTGCTCGTCCGGGGCGACCGGGCCGATCAGCACCGCCTCGCGCAGGGCGGGCAGCCGGTCGCGCACCGCCGCGAGCCGCGCGTACAGCCCGGCGTCCACGAACGCCAGCCGCGCCCCGCTCACCGACAGGGTGTGCACCAGCGCGTCCTCGCCCAGCAGCGGGTTGACCACCGCCACCACGTGTCCGCCGCGCGCGGCCGCGTAGTAGGCCACGGCGAAGTCGGGGTGCAGCACGGCGGCGACCGCGACCACCGCCTTCTCCCGCCCCGGCAGCGCGCGGTGGATCGCGTACGCGGTGCGCGAGATCCGCAGGTCGAAGCCGGCGAAGTCCAGCGTCCGCCGGCGGCGGCCCGGGGCCTGGCCGCCCCACACCAGCGCGGTCCGCGCGGGGTGGGCCCGGGCCGCCTCGGCCGGCAGCCCGTCCAGCCGCACGGCCGTGCCGCTCCGCTCACCCACGGGCCGTCGCCTCCGCGAACTCCCGCGCGTGGCGCAGCGTCGTGGTGCTGTTGGCGCTCAGCGCGCGCTGCACATACGTCCGGGCGTCGGCGACCGTCCGGCCCGGGCCGAGGACCCGCTCCACCGCCCCGGGGTCGAGGATCACGGTGTGCCGGGAGGTGACGGCCACGCCGTCGCCCGCCGGGGTGATCGTCCAGCTTCCGGTGTGCGCGGTCATCAGGGCGGGCACGGTGGTCTGCTTGTAGACGATGCGGTCGGGGGCGAAGCAGACCCGCACGGACTCGGTGGTGTGCACGGATCCGTCGGCCGTGCGGGTGTCCATCGCCATCACCTGGACGCGCGGCTCACCGCCCCCGCCCGTGTCCCGACCGGCCGGGTCCCGACCGGCCGTGTTCCGACCGCCCGTGTTCTGACCGGCCGGGTCCTCCTTGAGGTCGAGCCGGGACACATGGGGCAGCCGCTCGGGCCACAGATCGGCGCGGTACAGGTAGTCGTACACCAGCGCGGGATCCCCGGCGGTGAACACCGTGTCCTCGAAGGAGAACTCCAACTCGCCGAGCCTGTAGCCGAGTTCCGCCAGGGCCTTGACCGCCGCCAGCTCGGACTCGCTGTTGCGGTCCACCGCCGAGGTGATCCAGCGGACGCCCGCCGGGTCGTCGTCGACCGCCCGGAAGTCGTGGCGCAGCTCCAGCCGGGAGACGTGGTCCCCGTGGGACGTGACGGTCCACTCACCGCCCATGGCCGCCACCGGTGGCGCGGAGAGCTCCTGCCGGAAGGTGACGCGCAGCCCGTGGGGGTCCAGCTCGCGGCGCGACGTCCAGCTCTTGACCTCGCCGCCGGCGGTGGCCCAGATCCGGATCCGCTCGGCGCCGGGCGTCCGCTCCAGGTGTTCGACGTGCACATTGGGGGCGAAGCGCTGGGGCCAGTCGGCGACGTCCGCGATGATGCCGTACACCGTGCGGGCCGGGGCCAGCACGGTGATGCCGTGGGTGGTCAGGTAGGTGTCGGTGGTGGTCACGGGGGGCGCTCCCTCAGTAATTGCCCAGTCCGCCGCAGACGTTGAGCGCCTGGGCGGTGATGGACGCGGCGGTGTCGGTGACCAGATAGCCGACCAGGCCCGCCACCTCGTCGGGGGTGGAGTAGCGGCCGAGCGGGATCTTGGCCTGGAAGCGCTCGAGGATCGCCTGCTCGGTGGTGTCGTACACCGCCGCGTACCCCTGGCGGACCCGCTCTGCCATCGGCGTCTCGACGTATCCGGGGCAGACCGCGTTGACCGTGATGCCGGTCTTGGCCAGCTCCAGGCCGACCGCCTTGGTGAAGCCGACCACGCCGTGCTTGGAGGCCGAGTACGGGGCGCCGAGCACGACGCCCTGCTTGCCTCCGGTGGAGGCGATGTTGACGATCCGGCCCCAGCCGCGCTCCCGCATCCCGCCCTCGGCGAGCACCTCGCGGGTGGTGAGGAAGACGCTGTTGAGGTTGGTGTCGATCACGTCGTACCACAGCTCGTCGGCCAGCCCGGCGGTCTCCCCGCCGCCGCTGCGCCCCGCGTTGTTGACCAGGACGTCGACCCGGCCGAACCGCCCGGTGGCGGCCGCCACCAGCGCGCGCACGTCCTTCCGCTTCGACACATCGGCGGCGACGCCCCCGGCCTCGTGGCCCGCGGCCCGCAGCTCCTTGACGGTCATCTCCACGGCCTCGGCGGTCCGGGCGCAGACGAAGACCGCGAAGCCGGCCGCCGCCAGGCCCCGCGCCACCGCGAGACCGATTCCGCTCGTGCCCCCCGTGACCAGCGCGACCCGCCGCTCATCGCTCGCCATGCGCGTCCTCCTCCGGTGCGTCGTCTGCACCGAGAGTGGCCGGGGGCTCTCGATCCTCGATCGCACGGCGGTCGAGCGGTCCGTTCGACCGCCCGTCAAGGGGCGTACGAGGGGGCGCGGCGACGCTGCCGCAGGACACCCACGCGAGCGAGAGAGGGACCGCCATGACCGTCGCGGCACACCCCGCCACCACACCGGCCGACCCGGCCGGCCCTGCCTGCATGGCCGGCCCCGGCGGCCTCGCCGAGCTGTACGCGGAGATCCAGCAGTTCTACGCCCGTCAGATGCGGTTGCTCGACGACGGCGAGGCCGAGGCCTGGGCCGAGACCTTCGCCGAGGACGGCGTCTTCGGCGCCAACGCCCACCCCGAGCCGTTCACCGGCCGGGCCGCCATCGCCGCCGGCGCCCGCCGGGCCACCGACGACTTCGCCGCGCGCGGCATCCGGCGCCGCCACTGGCTGGGCATGCTCTCGCTGGAACCGAAGGACGAGCACACCGTCTTCGTCCGCTCGTACGCCCAGGTCATCGAGACCCCGCGCGCGGGCCAGCCGGTCCTGCGGGCGTCCACCGGCTGCGCGGACCTGCTGGTGCGGCGGGACGGCCGGTGGCTGGTGCTCGACCGCCGGATCCACCGCGACGACCTGGGCTGAACCCGTGCGGGTGCTGTTCGCCACCTGGGCCGAGCCGGGCCATCTGTACAGCCTGGTGCCGCTGGCCTGGGCCTGCCGGGCCGCCGGGCACGAGGTGCGGCTCGCCGCGCCGCCCTCCTGCATGGCCTCGGCGGCCCGCGCCGGGCTGACCGGAGTGCCCGTCGGCCGGGACGTGGCCGTGGAGCAGATCAGGAACCGCGCGGACCTGGCGGCCTGGCGCCGGCCCGGCCGCTGGCCCGAGGGCTGGGCCTCGCGGCCCGGGCTGCTGGACGAGGGCCGGCGCGCGGTGCTCCGTGCGCTGGCCGACAAGCAGTTCGCGGTCGCGGACGCGATGGCCGGCGACCTCCTCGCCTTCGCCCGCCGCTGGCGGCCCGATGTGGTCGTGCACGACGCGCTGTGCTTCGCGGGCACGGTGGCCGCCGCCGCGCTCGGCGTCCCCGCGTACGGGCACGGCTGGGGCACGGCCACCGTCATGCGGGTGGAACACCACGAGCTGGGCGCCCGCCCGCTGCCGGGCTACCCCCGGCTGTTCGAGCGCCACGGCGTGCCCCCGCGCACCGGCCCCACCGCCTGGTTCGACCCCTGCCCGCCCGCGCTGCGGCTCCCCGACCCGGCGCCCCGCCCCCGGATCGGGGTGCGCTACGTCCCGTACAACGGCCCGGGGGACGTGCCGCGCTGGGTGGTGGAGGAGCGCGCCCGGCCGCGGGTGTGCGTCACGGCCGGGGTCTCCGGGCAGAAGGTGCGCCCCGGCGCCCTGCCGCCCCTGCTGGCCCACACCGCCCGCGCCCTGGCCGGCCGGGGCCTGGACGTGGTGCTGGCGATCGGCGCCGACCAGGCGCGGACGCTGAAGGCGGCCCCGGAGAAGGCGCGCGTGGCCGTGCGCCTGCCCATGTCCGAGCTGCTGCCCACCTGCGCGGCCGTCGTCCACCACGGCGGCTCGGGCACCGGCCTGACCGCCGCCGCGGCCGGGACCCCGCAGCTGGTGCTGCCCCAGATCCCGGTCACCGCCGAGATCGGCGAACGGCTCCACCACCAGGGCGCCGGGCTGCTGCTGCCCCCCGCGCTCCAGGCCGACCCGGCCGCCGTCGGCGAGGCGGTCGAGGCCCTGCTGGACGACCCCCGCCACGCCGACGCCGCCGCCCGCCTCCGTACGGACCTGCTGCGCATGCCGTCCCCGGCCGAGCGGGTCGCGGTCCTGGAACAGGCGGCCGCCCGGCGCTGAGCGGCCCGGCCCCACCCGCCCCCGCCCGGCCAGGGCGGGAGCGGGCGGCGGCGCGCGCCCGTACGCCGCGGCGTCAGGCGGCGCGCGCGTCCGCGGCCCGGGGGGAGGCGGCGCGCGAGGCGGCGAGTTCCTCCAGCTCGGGGACCACCATGGCCGGGGCCGGCATGGCGGCCATCTCCTCGCGCGCCCGGCCCGCCGCCGCCCCGTAGGACGGGTCGTCCAGCAGCTCGCGCAGCGCCGTGCGGATCGCCTCGGGGTCCCGCTGCCCGCCGGGGTCGAGCGAGCGGCCGGCGCCGCAGGCCGCGATCCGCTCGCCGTAGACGCCGAGGCTGGGCAGCGGCGGGGCCAGGACGAGCTGCGGCAGGCCGTGGTGCAGGGCCGTCAGCCCGGTGCCGGAGCCGCCGTGGTGGACCAGGGCCGTGCAGCGCGTGAGGAGCTGCGACAGCGGGGCGGGCTCGATGACGCGCACATTGGCCGGCAGCGGACCCAGCTCCTCGGCGCGCCCCCGGGGCAGGGTGAACACCCCCCGCACCCCCTCGAGCCCCTCGAACGCCCGGGCCGTCGCCGCCAGGGCGGCCGTCCCCGCCTTCTCGATCGTCCGGGAGCTGAAGGACACGCATATGGTCCGCCGCTCCGGCGAGCGCACCGGGCCCCACGCGGGGTGGCTGCCGGGGCCGTTGTACGGCACGAAACGCACCGGGCGGGCCGGGGCGGCCCGGGGGTGGCGCAGCAGCGGCGGGCAGGGGTCGAGCAGCAGATCGGGGTCGGGCAGCAGCCCCCCGGGGGTCCCCGCGCGCTCGCACACGGACCGCAGCGCGGCGCGGGCGGGGACGCGGGCGAGGGTGGTCAGGACGTCGGTGCCCCAGCGGTGGACGACCGACGGCACGCCCAGCGCGCCGGCGACGATCGGGCCGCAGAACTCGACCGGGTCGGACAGCACCAGGTGGGGGCGCCACTCGCGGGCGAACCTCAGATATCCGTCGATCACCCGGCCGACCCGGGCCCGCCAGCGGACCGCGAGCGCGTCCCAGTCGGGCTCCCACACCGCCGCGGGCGCCCCCGGCGTGCGCCGGGCCGGGGCGGGGGGCGGGGCGTCGGCGGGCAGCGGCCCCGCCTCGACGGGGAAGGTGTGCAGACCGGCGGAGCGGGCCGTGGCCACGGCCCCGGGCTCCCCGGCGCACAGCACCTCGTGGCCCGCGCCGGCCAGCGCCCAGGCCAGGGGGACGAGCGGCAGCAGATGGCTGCCGACCGGGGTGACGACGATCAGTACACGCACCACGCGCCCCCTACGCCTGGGCGGGCCGGGTGCGCGCCTCGGTCAGGCCCGCGTTGACGTACCGCAGCAGCAGCCGGGGCGTGGCGGCCTCGGCGACCGTGTCGTCGGCCAGCAGCACGCCGTACTCGCGCTCGATGCGGCCCACGGTCTGCAGGACCGCGAGGGAGTCGTAGTTGAGGTCGGTGAAGGGGGTGTCGAGCACATCGCCGTCCAGGTCGACGGTCTCGTCCTCGCCGGCGCACTCGCGCAGCAGGGTGGTCAGCTCGGACAGCGTCATGCGGGTCGTCCGTGTCATGTCGTCGTGCCTTCCTTCATGGGCTGCTCATGGGCTGCGGCCAGTGGCCGGTCGGTGGGGACAGTGGGCCGGTCGGTGGGGACAGTGGGCCGGTCAGCGGGGGCAGTGGGCCGGTCGGTGGGGGCGGGCCGCGACGACGACGGCCGCCGCGTTGAAGCCGCCGCGGCCGCGGGCCAGCACCAGGGCGGCGCGTACGGGGTGGGGGCGCGGCCGAGCGGTCACCAGGTCGAGTTCGAGGCCGTCGGCGAGCCGGGTGACGTGCACGGTGGGCGGGATCAGCGCGTCGCGCAGGGAGAGCAGCGCGGCCGCGAGGTCGAGGGCGGCCCCTCCCGCGTACAGCCGTCCGGTCATGGTCTTGGGCGCGGTGACCGGCACCCGGCGCGGCCCGAAGACGGAGGTGATGGCCTCCGCCTCGGCCCGGTCGAGGTCGGGGACTGCGGCGGCGTCGGCGAAGACCACGTCGATGTCCCGGGGGGCGAGGCCGGCGTCGTCGAGGGCGAGTTCGACGGCGCGGCGCAGCGCGGGGGCGCCGCCGGGCCGCCCGCCGCCTGGTTTGGCGTCGAAGGTGGCGGCATAGCCGGCCAGTTCGCCGTAGACCCGGGCGCCGCGGGCGCGGGCCGCGGCGGCGTCCTCCAGGATCAGGATCGCCCCGCCCTCGCCCGGCACATAGCCGCGGGCGGCGGCGTCGAAGGGCAGATAGGCGTGGGCGGGATCGTCGGCGAGGCTGAGCCGGCCGCCCGCGAGCTGCGCCGTCCAGCCCCATGGGCAGATCGCCCCGTCCACGCCGCCGGTGACGATGAGCCGGCTGCCGCCGCGCAGCCGCCGGCGGGCCTGGGCCACCGCGTCCAGGCCGCCCGCCTGCTCGGTGACCAGGACGCCGCTGGGCCCGCGCAGCCCGTGGCGGATCGAGATCTGCCCGGTGTTGACGGCGTAGAACCAGGCGAAGGACTGGTACGCGCTGACGTACTGCCCGCCCTTGCTCCACAGCGCCTCCAGCTCGCGCTGGCCGAACTCGAAGCCGCCGGCCGAGCTCGCGGTGACCACCCCGGCGGCGTACTCGGGGAGCCGGGCCGGGTCGGTGTCCGCGTCGTCGAAGGCCTCCTGGGCGGCGGCCAGCGCGAGGCGCGTCATGTGGTCGGTCTGCGGGAGCAGACGGCCCGGGATGTGCTCGGCGGGGTCGAAGCCGGGCACTTCGCCGGCGAGCCGGGCCGGGTAGCCGGAGGCGTCGAAGCGGCTGACCGGGCGGATGCCGCTCTCCCCGCCCACGGTGGCCTTCCACCACACCGGGGCGGTCAGGCCGTTGGGCGCGACCACGCCGATGCCGGTGAACACGGCGGCGCTCACCACGTGTCCGTCTCCCGCCCGGCGCCGGCCAGCACCATCGCGCTCTGGAAGCCGCCGAATCCGCTCCCCACGCTCAGCACCACCTCGACGGCCCGCTCGCGGGCGACCAGCGGGGTGTAGTCGAGGTCGCATTCGGGGTCGGGCTCGTGGAGGTTGGCGGTGGGCGGGACGACGCCGTGCTCGATGGCCAGGGCGCTGGCGGCGATCTCCAGGGAGCCGATGGCGCCCAGCGAGTGGCCGACCATCGACTTGATCGAGCTGATGGGCGTGGCGCGGGCGTGTGCGCCGAGGGCGCGCTTGAAGGCGGCGGTCTCGTGGCGGTCGTTCTGCTTGGTGCCGGAGCCGTGGGCGTTGATGTAGTCGACGGCCGTCGCCGGCAGCCGGGCCTCGTCGAGGGCGACGCGGATGGCCTCGGCCATCTCCCGGCCGTCGGGGCGCAGCCCGGTCATGTGGTACGCGTTGCAGCGGGAGGCGAAGCCGGCGATCTCCGCGTACACATGGGCGCCCCGGCGGCGGGCCAGGGAGAGCTCCTCCAGGACGAAGAGCGCGGAGCCCTCGCCCAGCACGAAGCCGTTGCGGGTGCGGTCGAAGGGGCGCGAGGCGTGTGCGGGGTCGTCGTTACGCGGCGAGGTGGCCTTGATGGCGTCGAAGCAGGCGACCGTGATCGGGGAGATGGGCGCGTCGGTGGCGCCGGCGACCATGACGTCGGCGCTGCCTTCCCGGATGAGCTCCACGGCGTGGCCGACGGCGTCCAGGCCGGAGGTGCAGCCGGTGGAGATCACGGACACCGGGCCCTGGGCGCCGACGGCCCAGGCCACCTCGGCGGCGAAGGAGCTGGGCACGAAGTGGTCGAAGAGGTGCGGCACGGCGTACGTGTAGTCGACGAGCCACTTCGCGCCGCCGTCGCTGACCACCCGGTACTCGGTGTCCAGGCTGGTGGTGGCGCCCACCGCGCTGCCGACCGTGACACCCACGCGGTACGGGTCGAGCCCGCCGGCGCACAGCGCTCCGGCCGCTTCCAGACCGCTGTCGGACACCGCCTCCCGGGCCGCGACCACCGCGAACTGCGCGGCGCGGTCCATGCGGCGCACCTCCTGCGGCGTCAGGCCCTCGTGGTGCGGGTCGAAGTCGGCCTCGGCGGCGATCCGGGAGCGGAAGCCGGTGGCGTCGAAGAGGGAGATGGCCCGGGTGGCGGTGCGGCCCTCGGTCAGCAGCGACCAGAACTCCTTGGTCCCCACGCCGCCGGGGGCCACCACGCCTATGCCGGTGATGGCGACCCGGCGCCTCCCTCGTCGATCGATAACGCGCTGATGCATCACGTCGGTTCGACCTTCCTGCTCGGAGCCGCCTGTGGGGCTCGGTTCTCCGCCGGCTGGCGCGGGGAGGGACCCCGCCGGGACAGTGCCGCCCCGCTCTCAACCCGCGCTCGACTCGGGGCGGAGCGCGCCCGCGTCACTCGCCGGCGCCCGTCGCTCATCCGGCGCCCGCCCCTCGTCCGGCGCCCGTCGCTCGTCCGGCGCCCGCCCCTCGTCCGGCAAGCCCGTCACTCGCCGGCGACCGTCACTCGTCCCGCAAGCCCGTCACTCGTCCAGCAGGGCCACCGCGCGGGTCCAGCCCGCGCCCGCGCCGGCGATCTTCACGGGGAAACAGGCGACCCGGAACCCGGTGGGCGGCAGGGTCTCCAGCCGCGCCAGCCGCTCGATCTGGCAGTACTCGCGGCGCCGGCCGGCGAAGTGGGCGGGCCACAGCACGGCGGGGTCGCCGGTGGCGTGGTAGCGGCGGATCATGTCGCAGAACGGGGCGTCGAGGCTGAACGCGTCGGTGCCGATGACCCGGACGCCGAGGTCGAGCAGATGGTCGGTGGCGGGCCCGTCGAGGCCGGTGAACTCCGTGAAGTAGCGGGGGGTGCCGGCCCAGCGGGAGGCGCCGGTGCGCAGCAGCACGATGTCCAGCGGCTCGGGCCGGCAGCCGATGCGGGCCAGCTCCTTCTCGAGGTGCGCCACCCCGACGGTGCGGGTGTCGGGGTCGGCGGCGGTGATGTCCAGGACGTGGGCCGGGCGCAGAAACCATTCGAGCGGCATCTGGTCGATGGTGCGGGGCACCCCGTACGCGCCGGTCGAGCCGTAGTGTGCGGGGGCGTCCACATGGGTGCCGGTGTGGCTGGTCAGGGTGAGGGTGTCCAGGGAGAGCAGCTCCCCGCCGGGCAGTTCGGCCGGGTCGAAGTCGATGCCGAAGTGTTCGCGCATCTCCTCGCTCATGTGGTGGGCCGCCTCGGCCGGCGTCATGATCTCGTGGACCAGCGGGTCGGGCTCCCAGCCGGAGGCGTCCACCGGTGTCGACAGGTCGATGATGCGCAAAGCGGCCCCCTCTGGCTCGTGTTCCCGGCGTGTGCTCGGTCGCCGCTGGGACGGTGACAGGGGGTGCTGGAGTCCGTCTGGAAGGCCGGTGGCCGTTTCCGGACAGCGCTACGGCTCCGCTCTCCCTCGCGGGGGGTGTCGGGGAGCGGAGCCGTAGCGGGCCCGGCTGAAGGGCGGCGCCGGGCGTTTCGGGGAGGCAGGTGCGGTGGTGCGGCGGGGGCCGGGAGGGTGGAGCCGATGGGCCCGGGGAGGTGGCTCCCTACGCGGCGAACAGGTCGAGCACCGGGCGGCGCCACCGGCCGCCCCGCTCCAGGTCGAGCGCGGGGTCGGAGGCGAGCACCGCCTGCTGCAACTTCTGCAGGCGCGGGGAGGGTTCGAGCCCCAGGTCCTCGACCAGCCGGCCGCGCAGCCCCTGGTAGACCTCGAGCGCCTGCCACGGGCGGCCCGCCCGGTACAGGGCGGCCATGCACTGGGCGTGCAGGCCCTCGTGCAGCGGGTGGCGGGCGGTCAGCTCGGTGAGTTCGGTGAGGAGTTCGGCATGGCGGCCGAGCCGCAGGTCGGCCTCGATACGGCGCTCCAGCACCCCGAGCCGGCTCTCCTCCAGCCGTGCGAGCTCGATCTCCAGGATCGGGCCGACGCGCACATCCACGAGGGCGGGGCCGCGCCAGACCGCCAGCGCCTCGCGGAGCAGGAAGGACGCCTCGACATCGTCGCCCGCGTCGAGCGCGTCCCGCCCGGCGGCCACCAGCCGGTCGTACTCATGGATGTCCACCGCGCCCGGCTGCGCCTCCAGCACATACCCGCCGTACCGGGTGGCCAGCACGCTCTTCGACGCCTCGGGCGCCTGCGGACCGTAAGCCGCGGCGAGTCTGCGCCGGAGCTGCAGGATGTAGGTCTGCAGAGTGGTCAGCGCGCTGCGCGGCATCTGCGCGCCCCAGATTTCCTCCATCAGGGTGGGCACCGGAAGCATCTGGTTGGCGTACACGGAAAGCAGTGCGAGGATCTGCCGCGGCTTGCCCGCGCTGGGCACGATCGACTGACCGCATGCCTCGACGCTCAGCGGCCCCAACACCTTGATGTCCATGGTCCCCTACACCTCCGTCAGTCGCTCCGTCAGGTGCCTCTTTGGCCGCGCGGCCCTGCCATTGAGGCACATATGAGCCTCGCGTGTGGGTGGTGGACACGACCAGTGCCGGACTCCCGAACCGTGCATGAGTCCTGTGAGGCGGAAACCATGACAAGTTCACACCCTGGTTATGACAAAAGCACTGGTATGCCATGGATCCGTCATCGCAGACTCCTTGCACGGACCGCCTCTCACCCCGAGGAGAGCCCACAATGACCGATGCGTCCCCCGTCCCCGCGAGTCCGCGGGCCCTGAGCGCCCAGGGCCTGTGCGTCGCCGACCCGCTCCCCGCCGGCGGGCCCGACGCCGACGATCTGGTCATCGAGGACCTCTCCGCCGACCCCTGGCCCGCGCCCGCCCTGGGAATCTGCATCTGCACCATCAGCGCCGGCTGATGGGCACATTGGGCTTCTCACCGCACCTCCGGGTCGAGCAGGTCCCGGGCGAGGCCGTCTACCTCGTCTCGGAGCGCGGCGTCACGGCGCTGCACGGGCGCACGGTCTTCACGCTCGCCCCGCTGCTCGACGGCTCCCGGGACCTGGGGCGCATCCTGGCCGACCACGCCGCGCGGGAAGCGGCCGAGCACGCCGCGCGGGAAGCGGCCGACCACGCCGCCCGGGAGGCGGCCGAGCACGCCGCCCGGGAGGCGCGGGCCGAGGCGGCCGCCCAGGCCGCGCGGGTCATCGCCCGGCTGTGCGAGGCGGGCCTGGTGTGCGAGCGCGGCCGCCACCCGCGTCCCGAGGACGCGTACTGGGGCCTGGCGGGCGTGACCACCGGCCCCGTCCCGGCCCCCGTCGCCCTCCCGGGGGCGGGCCGCGCCGAGGCCCTCCGGGCCGCCGCCGTGACGCCCGTGGCCCTCGGCCGCACAAACCGGGACGAGGCCGTCCAGGCGCTGCGCGCGGCGGGCCTGCGCGTCCTGGACGGGGACCCGCCGTGTCAAACCGGGAAGGGTCAACGCGGCGATGACCACCTCACCCTGGTGGTCTGCGAGGACTACCTCGATCCGCGCCTGTCGGAGCTCGACGCCCGGCACCGCGCGGCCGGCCGCCGCTGGCTGCCGGTCAAGCCCGTGGGCACCACGGCGTGGATCGGCCCGTTCCTCGGCGCCCCGGACGACCCGTGCTGGTCCTGCCTGGCCGACCGGCTGTGGCGGCGGCGCCCGGCCGAGGCCCACCTCCAGCGCCGGCTCGGCCGCGAGGGCCCGGTGCCGCGCCCGCCCGCCTCGCTGGCCGCCAGCCGGGCCGCCGCGCTCCAGCTGGCCGCGCTGGAGGCGGCCGGCTGGCTGGCCGGCCACCGCCGGCCGGGCCAGCGGGCCCTGTGCACCCTGGACACCCTCACCTCCGCCCTGGGCCACCACGCGGTGAGCCGCCGCCCGCAGTGCGCCTCCTGCGGCGACCCCGGGCTGGTCGCGGCGCGGATACGGGCGCCCCTGACACCCACCCCGCGCGAGGGCGGCGCGCCCCCGCGCAGCGCCGACAGCTCGCCGTGGCGGATCATGGAGACGTACGCGCATCTGATCAGCCCCGTCACCGGGCTGGTGAGCGAGATCCGCCGGGACCCGCGCGGGCCGGCCTTCCTCAACTGCTTCCACGCCCGGCACCCGTCGTACGCCAACATCGCCGCCGGAGGCCCCTCCGGGCCCGGCGCGGCCCCGGGGCTCGACGCCGTCCGCGCCGGGCTGCGCACCGCGGCCCACGGCAAGGGCATGACCGCCGAGCAGGCCCAGGCGAGCGCGCTGTGCGAGGCGCTGGAGCACTACAGCGGCCACTTCCAGGGGGACGAGCCGCGGCGCCGCGCCCGCTACCGCGACCTGGGCCCCGAGGAGGCCGTGCACCCGGACGCGGTGCAGCTCTTCGACCCGCGTCAGTTCCACGACCGGAGCGCCTCCGCCCGGCACCGGGTGTGCGATCCCTTCGACGAGGAGGCGGAGATCGACTGGACGCCGGTGTGGTCGCTCACCGCGCGGCGCCACCGGCTGCTGCCCACCGCCCTGCTGTACTACGGCACCCCCCAGCCGCCCGGGCGGCGTTACTGCCGGGCCGACTCCAACGGCGCCGCGGCCGGGGGCAGTCCGGCCGACGCCGTGGTGCGCGGCTTCCTGGAGCTGGTGGAGCGGGACGCGGTCGCCCTGTGGTGGTACAACCGCACCCGCCAGCCGGCGCTCGACCTCGGCGCCCGCGACGACCCCTGGATCGCCGAACTGCGGCGCGTCCACGCGGGTCTGCGCCGCGAGGTGTGGGCGCTCGACCTCACCTCCGACTTCGGCATCCCGGTGGTGGCGGCCGTCTCGCGCCGTACGGACAAGCCCGCCGAGGACATCACCCTGGGCTTCGGCGCCCACTTCGACCGGCACACCGCGCTGCGCCACGCGCTGGCCGAGCTCAACCAGATGCTGCCCCCCGTGGTCGAGGCCCGCGCCGACGGCGGCGGCTACGGCGCGACGGCCGACCCCGAGGCGCTGCGCTGGTTCCGCACCGCGACCCTCGCCAACCAGCCCTATCTGGCCCCGTCCGGGGTGGCGGCGCCGGACGCCGGGGCCTTGCGCCCCTGCCCCGGCGATCCCCTGGACGCCGTGGTCGAGTTGGTCCGCGGCCACGGCATGGAGCTGCTGGCGCTGGACCAGACCCGGCCGGACGTGGGGCTGCCCGTGGCGAAGGTGCTGGTCCCCGGGCTCCGCCCGCACTGGGCCCGGTTCGCGCCCGGCCGGCTCTTCCACACACCGGTGGCCCTGGGGCGGCTGGCAAAGCCGACGCCGTACCAGGACCTCAACCCCATACCCCTCTTTCTGTGATGCCCTCCGCGATGTCCCGCTTCCCCGATGTCCCGCTTCCCGTGATGCCCTGTGATCGAATGTGACCTCCAGTAACGTCGTGCATACCCTCAGCCTCCTCCGTTGCCTCTCCGCCACCGGAAAAGATCGGATACTCTCGGGCAAGCCACCCAATCCGGTCCGACCATCCGGAGGACGAGTGCAGGGGACGCCCTTGCCCGACGACGCCGGGAACGACCCGGCTCGTTACCGCGACGATCTCGCGCCGCGCCTGGCCGTGGTGATCACGGCGGTGGTGCTCGTGGGCTACTTCTGTGTCGCGGTGACGTATGTGGTCGACGCGCGCCCGTCCGGACGGGCCCTGGACGCGGCGCTGTTGATGCTGGCGCTGCTCCCCGTACTGGCCGCCCTGCTGGGGCTCCAGCTCACCCACTCCTTCCCCGGGCTCGCGCCCAGGCTCAGCGGCGCCCGGCACTGGACGCTGGGGCTGCAGGCGCTGCTGACCTTCCTCCCCTTCGCGATCTTCAAGCACGCGTGGCTCGGCATGCCCGGGTTCCTGGCGGGCTCCTCCCTGCTGGTGCTGCCTCCCCCGCTGTCCTGGGTGGCCTTCGCCGCGATCATGGGATGCACCGATGTGCTGCTGTTCCAGGTGGGGTTCGGCTGGGGCGAGGTCGCGTACACGACCGTCTCCACCGCCCTGACCGGCCTGGTGGTCTTCGGCCTCTCCCGGCTGTCCGGGCTGGTCGCCGAGGTGTCCAGGTCGCGGGCCGAGCTGGCCCGGCTGGCCGTAGCCCAGGAGCGGCTGCGATTCGCCCGCGATCTGCACGACCTGCTCGGCTACAGCCTGTCCACCATCACCCTCAAGTGTGAACTCGTCCATCGCCTGGTGCCCCCGCAGAACTCCCGCGCCCAGCAGGAGCTCTCCGAGATCCTGCAGACCTCGCGTCAGGCGCTCGCGGACGTACGGGCGGTGGCCAGCGGATACCGCAAGATGTCGCTGTCCGCGGAGGCCGGCACGGCCAAGTCCATGCTGGCCGCGGTCGGCATCAGCACCACGGCGGAGGTGGACTGCGGGGAGCTGCCCGACCTGGTGGACACCGTGCTGGCCAGCGTGTTGCGGGAGGGGCTGACCAATGTGCTGCGGCACAGCAAGGCCGAGCACTGCGCGATCGAGGCCCGGCGCACCGACCGCACCGTCCGGCTGACCCTCGCCAACGACGGGGTGGGCAAGCCCTCCACCATCCTGGGCGCGGACAGCGCCGCCAGGTCGGACGGCGGCAGCGGGATCGGCAACCTCCATGTCCGGCTCGAGAATCTGGGCGGGCGGCTGCGCGCGGGCGTACGGGAGGACGGCTGGTTCGAGCTGCGGGCCGAACTGGAACTGCCCGTGGATTCACCCGCCCAGGAGGCCGAGCGGGGTACGGGGCGCGGCCCGCGCGTCGGCCCCCGGACGACCTCCCAGACGGCGGGGTGAGCGCGGCGGGGACGGGGGCCGGGTGCAGGCGCGGGGTGAAGGACGCGCGCGCCTACAGCCAGCCGGCCTCGCGGGCGATGCGGATGGCGTCCACCCGGTTGCGCGCGTTCAGCTTGGTGACGACGGACGTGAGGTAGTTGCGCACCGTGCCGACGGACAGATAGAGCCGGGCCGCGATCTGCGCGGACCCCTCCCCCTGGGAGGCGAGCAGCAGCACCTCCAGCTCGCGCGGCGTCAAGGGCTGCGGCTTGTCGTCCAGGGCGGCGAGGACGAGCTGCGGGTCGATGACCCGCTCGCCCTTGGCGACCGCGCGGATGGCGTCGCACAGCTTGTCGGGGGTGCTGTCCTTCAGCAGGAAGCCCGAGACATGGGCGGCCAGGGCGCGGCGCAGATTGCCGGGGCGGCCGAGGCTGGTGAGCATCATCGTCCGGCACTCGGGCACGGCGGTGTGCAGCTCGGCGGCGGCGGTCAGGCCGTCCATGCCCGGGAGGTCGATGTCGAGGACCGCGACATCGGGGCGGAGCTCCTTGGCGCGCGGCAGGATGTCGGCACCGCTCGAGAACTCGGCGACGACTTCGATATCCGGTTCGAATTCCAGCAGGGCGACCAGTGCCTTGCGCAGCATATGCATGTCTTCGGCTATCAGCACTCTGACCACGTCGCCCCTGCCCCTGCTTGCTCATCCCCCGCCGTCTGCCCGCATACGATTATTCCCAAATCTTCTCGGCCACTCCACCAATTCTCGGCCGAATCCGCCCACCGAACACCCGTGCTGCCGCCATACCGCGCTCACCAGATGGCCGCCGGGCGAAAACGGTCCGCGCACTTCGGAAACCGCGCATCGCCATCCACCGCGCGAAACCGCCGCCTCGAACTCGAATTCGGCGAATGCCAGTCGCATTCCCTGCCCGAGCGCTTTTGTATAGGCCTCTTTCAAGGTCCACAGCCGCAGCAGCGCCCGCGCCCGCTCGGGCTCCGCGAGGGGGGCGAGGGCCGCGTGCTCGGCGGGGGCGCACAGCCGCCGGCCCACGTCGGCGTACCGCATCGGCCGCCCGGCAGGCTCGACGTCCACCCCGATGCGTCCGTACCGGCTGACCGCCGCGACGAGCAGGTCTCCGGTGTGACTGAGGCTCACCTCCAGTCCGGGCGCCGCCGGGTGGGCCACATACGGCCGCCCGCCCGGCTCGTACGCGAGGCACACCGCCGCCGGGAGGGTGTCCGTCACCGCCGCGACGAGGTGTTTCAGCAGCAGCCGGGAGGCCAGGAAGCGGGCGCGGGCCGCCGGGCGGGGCAGGGTGCGCAGGCGCCGCCGGTCGTGGTCGTCGAGCATCCCGCGCCCGGCGGGGCCGAGCGCCACGGCGTGGCCGCCGGGGCCGGCGGGCAGCCACTCCCGCCACCGGCTGTGGACGACGGCCCGGCCGTGCGCGGTGAACGCCTCGCGCACCGGGTGCCAGGGGCCTCGGGGGCCTTCGGGTACGGGAATGGGCACAGGTGGCGGTGGGAGGTCCGCCGTCACGCGGCGCCGCCGGAGGCGGGTTGGGCCGGTGTCCGCAGCCCGGGCTCGGCGTCCTGGTAGAGCGGCCGGACCTCGCCGCGCAGGAACTGCTCGCGGAGCGTGGCGCGGGGCACCTTGTGGGAGCCGGCCCGGCGGACCGTGCCGGGGCGGACGAGCAGCACCGCGCCCGTGGCGGCGCCGAACTCCTCCGCCACGCGGTCCCGGGTCCGCCCGGCCAGCCGGGCGAACGCGGCCTGGGAGCCGCTCGCCGCCCCGACCTCCTGGACGACGACCAGCGGCCCGGTGCCGGGACCGGCGCAGAACACCCGGGCGGAGCCCAACGGCCGTCCGCAGCGCAGCAGTTCCCGCTCCACGTCCTGGGGGTGCAGGGCCAGGCCGGCCACCACGAAGCTGTCGGCCGGGTCGTCCTCGTGGCACCGGCCGGTCATCCGGATCTCGCCGTCCCGGGCCACGCCGAGGTCGCCGGTGCGCAGGAAGCCGCCCACCGCCGTCTCGGTGTCCGCCGGGCGGCCCCCGTGACGCGCGGACACGGCGGGGCCGCGCACCCAGATCTCGCCGACCACGCCGTCGGGCACCCGGCGGCGGGTGGCCGGGTCGAGGACGCGGAGGTCGAGGCCGGGCACCGGGCCCCGGCCCTCGGCGATGAGCAGCGGCGCGGCCTGCGCGGGGGCGTATGCGGCGAGCAGGGCGCCGGGGCGCAGCCCGGCGGGCGCGCAGCGGCGGCGGAAGGCCGCCATGGTGGCGGCCGAGACCGGCTCGGCGGCGTCGAGGGCCGTACGGAGGCGGGAGAGGTCGAGCCCGGCGAGCTGCTCGTCGGTGACCTCGGCGGCGCAGCGGGCGTAGCAGGTGTCGGGTGCGACGGTCTCGGTGACGCCGTGGCGGTCCAGGGCCCGCAGCCAGGCGACGGGGTCGGCGCGGTACGGCCGTACGGGCAGGGGGACGGCGGTGGCGCCCAGCCACAGGGGGTGCAGCAGTTGGCCGACGAGGCCGAGGGTGTGGTGGCGGGGCAGCCAGCCGCCGATCCGGGAGCGGGGGCCGGTGCCCAGGGCCTGGCGCAGGGCGGGCATGGCGGCGAGGAGGTTGCCGTGGGTGATCGGCGCGGCGCGCGGCGCGGTGGCCGGCCCCGCCTCGTACGCCAGGAGGGCGAGGCTGTCGGCCGTGGTACGGACGGGCCCGGAGTCGGGGAGGCCGGGCGGGGCGGTGGCGGTGGGCGGGGCGGTGGCGGTGGCGGTGGGTGAGGTGGCGTCCGGGGCGAGGCCGTCCACGGCCAGGCAGGTGATGCCGGTGCGGCCGACGAGCGAGAGCCGGCGGGAGGTCTCAGTGGCGTGCGCCGTCTCGGTCAGGACGAGGTCCACGGCGGCGTCCTTGGCGATGGCGGCGGTGCGCTCGGCCTCCGTGCGGGAGGCGGTCGGCGCGGGGACGGGGACCGCGACGGCCCCCGCGTACAGGCAGCCCAGCAGCGCGGCCGCCGCGTGCGGGCCGGGGTCGAGGGCGAGCAGCACCCGGCGGCCGGGCGCGTCGCGCAGCCGCAGCCAGGCGGCGACGGCGCGGGCCCGGGCGTCGAGCGCGGCGTAGCTGATCCGCTGCTCGCCGCCGCCTGGGACCGGGTGCGCCAGCGCCTCGCCGGCGGCGCACAGCAGGGCCCGGTCCATCAGGGCCTCGGCCAGATTCGCATGTCGATGCATCCACAACTCCCCAGCGCCGGCCAGTGGTCAGGACCGGCGCCCGAGTCTCGGGGTGGCGGCTCGAAGGCGGCTCGATTTCGGGCAGGTGATAGGACAACAGCTGATAGGACAAGACGAGAACGTGTGCGGCTCATCCCTCGGGCCATGACATTTGTCCCGCCGGATCGCTGACGGTCGGCTCTGCCGCCGCCGCCCTCACCTTCCGTAGCGTCGCTGTCATGACGAGTGAAGCGACGAGTGACGCGACGGGTGACGCGACAAGCAGAGCGACATCGGCGGCGGACCCGCCCGTGGTGGAGCTGGCCGGTGTCGCGAAGCACTACGGCGCGGTCCGCGCGGTGCGGGGCATCGACCTGACCATTCGGCGCGGCGAGTCGATCGCCCTGCTCGGCCGCAACGGCGCGGGCAAGTCCACCTCGATCGGCATGCTGCTCGGCCTGCTGCCGCCGAGCGAGGGCCGGGTGCGGCTGTTCGGCGGCTCGCCGGAGGCGGCGGTCCGCTCGGGGCGGCTCGGCGCGATGCTCCAGGAGGGCGCGCTGATCACCCGGGTGACGGTCCGTGAGCTGGTGGCCTTCGTGGCCGGCACCTATCCCAGGCCGCTGCCGGTCGCCGAGACGCTGGAGCTGGCGGGGCTGACCGGGCTGGCGGGGCGGCGGGCGGACCGGCTCTCCGGCGGGCAGGCGCAGCGGCTGCGGTTCGCGCTCGCCATGGCGGGCGGGCCGGAGCTGGTGGTGCTGGACGAGCCGACGGCGGCGCTGGACGTGGAGGCCCGCCGGGACTTCTGGTCGGCGATGCGGTCGTACGCGGCGCGGGGCAACACCGTCCTGTTCTCCACCCACTATCTGGAGGAGGCGGACGAGAACGCCGACCGGATCGTGGTCATCGACAAGGGCCGCAAGGTGGCGGACGGCACGGGCGAGGAGATCAAGCGGGTGGTGGGCGGCAATGTGGTCGCCTTCGACCTGGGCGACCGCTCCTCCGAGGGGCTGGAGCTGCTGCCGGGGGTCACGAGTGTGGAGATCCGGCGCGGCCGGGCGTATCTGCGCAGCGCCGACTCGGACGCGACGGTGCTGGCGCTCGCCGGGCGCGGGGACGTACGGAATCTGGAAGTGCGCGTGTCCCGGCTGGAGGACGCCTTCGTGGCGCTCACCAGGGCCGCGCGCGAGGACCGAGAGGAGGCGGTGGTCTGATGCTGACGTCCATCGCGCTGGAGCTGCGCAGGACGGCGCGGGACACCACGTTCCTGATCTTCGGGGTCGCCCTGCCGGTCGTGATGTATCTGCTCTTCACCAACATCGGCGGCGGGGACGGCGACGGGACCGGCCACGACGCCTCGACGATGATCGGCATGGCGGCGTACGGCGCCCTCGGCGCGGCCCTGGCGAACGGCACGGGCGTGGCGGAGGACCGGGGGCGCGGCTGGCTGCGCCAGCTGCGGATCACCCCGCTCACCCCGCTGCAGGTGGTGGGGGCGCGCGCGGTGACCGGTTCGCTGGTGGTGCTGCCGTCGATCGTGGCGGTGCTGGGCGCCGGGTTCCTGGTCAACGGGGTGCGGATGCCGCTGCTGCGGGCGCTCGCGCTGGTGGCGGTGTTGTGGCTGGGCACCCTGCCGTTCACGCTGCTGGGCCTGGGCAACGGCTACCGCCTGTCGGCGCAGAGCACAGGGATGGTCAACACGGCGGCCAGCATGGGCCTGTCCATCATCGGCGGGCTGTGGTTTCCGCTGAGCGCCTTCCCGCACTGGTTCGGGGAGGTCGCCTCGTGGACCCCCACCAACCGCTTCGCGCAGCTGGGCTGGGACGTGGCCGAGGGCGCGCTGCCCGCGGTGGGGGCGGTGGCGGTGCTGGCGGGCTGGTTCGCGGTGTTCGGCGGGTACGCGGCGGCGGCGTACCGGAAGAGCACGCACACGCGGTGAGCTGTCGGGGCCCGTCCTCAGGCCGGGGACGGTGTGCGGTCGACCTCCACAGCCCAGCCGCCGTCCGCCGTACGGCCGGTGACGGTCACGCGCACACGGTCCTCCCGCGCGGAGAGGGTCTCGCCGACGCCCAGCGGGGCGTCGGCGAGTTCGGGGTAGACCGACTCGTTCCAGCACGCCCCGGTGCCCGGGTGGCCGTCCAGCACCTCGACCGGGCCGTCACCCGAGGCGGTGTCGTTGCGCACGCGGTAGACCAGCACTCCCTCGGTGCAGGTGTCGGCGTCGTTGCCGTACGCGCCGCGCGCCTCGATGGCCAGCGCGGTGGTGGGGCCGGTGCGGACCACGAGGAGGCGGGTGCGGGGGTCGGCGGCCGGGCTGCCGCCCTCCATGGGGGCGCCGAGGGGTTCGAGGGTGTGCGGGGTCGCGCCGGCGGCGCGCACGCACTGGATGTGGCTGGGGCGCAGCCAGCCGAGCTTCCACTTGTGCCACCCGAAGGGGTCCGGGGACAGTCCGAACTGGCTGCCCATCAGGTCCCAGTCGCCGACGTAGGTGTCCCAGTCGCCCTCGCCGTCGCCGCCCTTGGGCCGGTGGTAGAGGTCGGGGAGGTCGAAGACATGGCCGGTCTCATGGGCCAGCACGTTCCGGTCCGGCGGGTGGTGCTCGAACACGGTGACGAGCCGGCGCAGCTCGACGCCGTCGGCGCGCAGCGGCTGCTCGAAGTTGACCACCTTTGTCGCATCGGCGTCCACGCCGGGGGCGTCGGGGTCGGCGACCAGGTAGACGATGTCATAGCGGCCGAAGTCGACCGAGGGGTCGGCGGCGGCGATGGCGTCGCGCAGATACGCGGCGCGGCGCCCGGCGTTCCAGTCGCGCTCTATGGCGTACGAGGTGGAGGCCTCGGGCATGGCGATCCACCGTTTCGCGGCGTGCACCCGCAGCCTGAACTGCCCGTACGAGGCGCGCCGGAAGAAGGCCGTGGTGGCCGGGACGTGGTCGGCGGCCAGCCGGCGGGGGGCGACCTTGGGCGTGGAGTCGGGGAAGGAGAGGAAGAGCATCGCGGCGTGGACGGTGCGGGCGGGGCGGGGGTAGCCGGTGTTCCAGGTGTCCAGGCCCTCGGAGTGGTGGGCTCCGGTGCGTTCGAGGGTGCACGGGCCGCCCGCGCCGACCGCGATCGCGGGGCCCGACACCACGGTGGTCGCCATCATGGCGCTGAGGGAGGTGAGCATCGCCCCGGCGCGGCGCAGCCGGGGCGGGCGGCCCACCCCCTCGGACAGCTGAGGACGCGCCATGTCGACCTCCCGGACATACTCGGACCACCCCACCCACCCTGAGGCGGATGCGCGCCCTCCGCCCTGTTGGATTGGGCCGGTCGAGTGAACCGGTCCGGATTCGGGTACGTAACAGACGGTCACAGTCGGTCGTGAGGGCAGTGGGTCCGTGCAGAGTCGAACAGATACGACCAAACACATGTTCAAGGCACCGATGGTCGCGGTCGCATTGTTGGAACGGTCGGAGCGCGAGCCTCTATGATCGGCACATTTCCAGCGGGGACTCCCTATTCAGGCGGGCATTCACGGCCCGTCCGGCACCCGGTGTGAGACATGCACAAGACGTGTACGACAGACCTGTACGAGACGAGCCCCACGCGGGAGCGAGCGGTGAGCGGATCCCCTGACGGGCAGGGCCGCGCGCCCGGCGCGACGCTGCCGACGATCACGGAACGTGACGGGATGGCCAGTGGTGGGCCGGGCGACGTGGCGGGCGAAGTGTCGGCCGGGGTGCCGGGCAGCCCGGCCGGCACCGTGCCGAGCGACTACCGGGCCGCGTTCAACGCGGCGCGGCTCGCCATGGCCGTCATCGACCGCGAGGGCACGGTGCTCGACGCCAATCCGGCGCTCGGCTCGCTGCTGGGCGCCGAGCCGGCCGGGCTGATCGCGCGCAGCGCCGCGGACCTCGCAGACCTGAGGGAGGATCCGCGCGCCTGGAGCGAGTACCGCGAAGTGCTGCACGGCCACCGCGAGCGGCTGTGCTGCACCCGGCGGCTGAGACACAGTGACGGCCACTTCCTGTGGGCCGAGGTCACCGTCGAGCCGGTGCCGGACAGCTGCGGCATGCTGCTGTCGATGGCCGACATCAGCGACCGGCGCGATCTGCAGGTGCGGCTGCGCCATCTGCAGATGCACGACCCGGTGACCCGGCTGCCCAACCGCAACCTCTTCTTCGAGCGGCTGGCCGCCGCCCTGGAGTCCGCCGCGTACGACCAGGGCGGCACCGGGCGGATCGGGCTCTGCTATCTGGACCTCGACGGCTTCAAGGCGATCAACGACACGCTCGGCCACCGCGTCGGCGACCGGCTCCTCGGGGCGGTGGCCCAGCGTCTCACCGAGTGCGCCGCGCCCGGGGGCCATCTGGTGGCGCGGCTCGGCGGCGACGAGTTCGCCCTGCTGGTGCGGGACTCCACCGGCACCGAGCAGCTGTGCGAGCTGGCCAGGTCCGTCCTCGCGGCGCTCCAGCGGCCGTTCGAGGTGGGCGGGCAGCGGCTGTCGGTGTCGGCCAGCATCGGCGTGGTGGAGCGGCCCGCCGCGGGCACCCACACCACCTGGCTGATGCAGGCCGCCGACACCACGCTGTACTGGGCCAAGGAGGACGGCAAGGCGCGCTGGACGCTCTTCGACCCCGAGCGCAACGCCCACCGCATGACCAGGCAGGCGCTGTCCAGCACGCTGCGTCCGGCGGTCGAGCGGGAGGAGTTCGTGCTCGACTACCAGCCGCTGGTCGGGCTGGTGGACGGCGCGGTGAAGGGCGTCGAGGCGCTGGTGCGCTGGGATCACCCGAGATTCGGCAGACTGTCGCCGAATCGGTTCATCTCACTGGCGGAGGAGAACGGCGCGATCGTCCCGCTGGGGCGGTGGGTGCTGCGGACGGCCTGCCGGCAGGCCCGCGCCTGGCAGCTCGCCCACCCCCGCACCCCGCTGATCGTCAGCGTCAATGTGGCGGTCCGCCAGGTCTGGGACTCCGACCTGGTCGCGGACGTGGCCGCGATCCTCGCCGAGACCGGACTGCCTCCGGAGCTGCTCCAGTTGGAGCTGACCGAGTCCGCGGTGATGGGCTCGGCGGGGCGGCCGCTGCAGGCGCTGCTGCGGCTCAGCGAGATGGGCGTGGCCATCGCCATCGACGACTTCGGCACCGGCTACTCCAACCTGGCCTATCTGAGCCGGCTCCCCGTCTCCACGCTGAAGCTGGACGGGTCGTTCGTCCAGGGCTTCCGCGCGGAGGAACACCCCAACCCGGCCGATGAAACGATCGTCCAGGCCCTCGTGGAGCTGGCGCACCGGCTCGGCCTGACGGTGACCGCCGAGTGCGTGGAGAGCGCCGAGCAGGCGGAGCGGCTGGCCCGGATCGGCTGTGACACCGGGCAGGGCTGGTTCTACTCCCGCCCGGTGCCGCCGGACCGCGTCTCCGCCATGATCGGCGGCCACCCGGCGGCGAGCGGCGCCCCGTAGTGCGCGCCCCCGGCGGGCGCTCCCCAGGGAGGCAGGGGGGACCCGCCGGGGCCCACCCGGGGGCTCAACGGGGCGGCGTCAGGCTGTCGCCGTCGGCAGGTCGTAGGCGTCGGCGATCAGCTCGTACGAACGCAGCCTGGCCTCGGGGCCATGGGCGTTCGACGTTATCTTGATCTCGTCCACGCCGGTCCGCTTGATCAGCGCGTCCAGTCCCTCCCGCACCTCGTCCGGGGTGCCGTACACCACGTTCGTCAGCCAGCCGCTCACGAAGTCCTCCTCGATCGCGTTGAACCGGTGCGCCTCCGCCTCCTCGGGGGTCGGCACCAGGCCGGGCCGCCCGGTGCGCAGCCGGACCATGGCCAGCGCCCCGGTGAGGACCTGGCGCCGGGCCTCCTTCTCGTCCTCGGCGGCGAACGCCGAGACGCCGATCGAGGCGTACGGCCGGTCGAGGACGGCGGACGGGCGGAAGGACTGGCGGTAGAGGTCGAGCGCGGGGAGGGTGTTGGCGGCCGAGAAGTGGTGGGCGAAGGAGAACGGGAGGCCGAGCGCCCCGGCCAGCCTGGCGCTGAAGCCGCTGGACCCCAGCAGCCACACCGAGGGCCGGTCGGCGGACTGCACCCCGCCGGGCACCGTGCCCTGCACCGGCCCGGGGACGGCATGGATGCGCGCGTAGCGGTGGCTGTCCGGGAAGTCGTCGTCGAGGAACCGGAGCAGCTCGGCGAGCTGCTGCGGGAAGTCGTCCGCCCCCTCGTTCAGCCGGTCGGTGCGGCGCAGCGCGGCGGCCGTGGCCCCGTCGGTCCCCGGCGCCCGCCCCAGCCCCAGGTCCACCCGCCCGGGGGCCAGCGCCTCCAGGGTCCCGAACTGCTCGGCGATCACCAGCGGGGCGTGGTTGGGCAGCATGACCCCGCCGGAGCCGAGCCGGATGCGCTCGGTGTGCGCGGCCAGGTGGGCCAGGATCACCGCCGGGGAGGAGCTGGCGACGCCGGGCATGGAGTGGTGCTCGGCCACCCAGAACCGGTGGAAGCCCCGCCGCTCGGTGAGCCTGGCGAGCTCGACCGTGGTCCGCAGGGCCTGCGCGGCGGTCAGCCCGCTGCCGACGGTCGCCAGGTCCAGCACCGACAGCGGGATGGGGGCGCTCCCCCTGGGCGCGGCATGCAGGCCGTGGTCCCCCGGCCCGCCCCCGCCGGGCCGGGCACCGCCCCCGTCCGGCCCGGGGTGCCCGCCCCGGTCGGGGCGCCCGGCTTGCTCGCCCTGCTCGTCCTGCCGCCGGTTCTGCTCGCCCTGCTGGTCGGCCACGGTGGCCCGCCTCCCTGGTCGCTCCGTCTGCGCGGCCGCGTATGTCACGCCGCACCGCAGAACGCCAACCGGAGAACGGCTCCGCTTTATTCCCGGGACCGCTTGTTCCCGGGACCGCTTGTTCCCGGGACCGCTTGTTCCCGGGACCGCTTGTTCCCGGGACCGCTTGTTCCCGGGGGCTCCCGTTATTCCCGTGGGGCTCCCGCCGGGCGGAAGAGCGCCCCGAGCCGGTCGGACGGCACCTCCCGGCCGAGCAGCCGCAGCCCCTCCCAGACGGTGACCTGGTTGGCCGTGAGCACCGGCTTGCCCAGGGCCTCCTCCAGGTCGGGTATCCAGGCGGCGGTGTGCAGGGCGGTGTCCGGCAGCAGCACTGCCTGGGCGTCGGGATGGTCGCCCGCGCGCGCCAGGTGCAGCACCTCTTCCCGGCCCCAGGTGCCGACCTCGGCGGCGGTGATGATGCCGCTGCCGCGCATCGCGACGACCTCCGCGCCCGCCGCCTTGAGGAAGGCCCTGAAGTGGTCCGCGACGTCCTCCGGATAGGTCGCGGCGATGGCGACCCGCTCGGCGCCGAGCGCCCGCACCGCGTGGGCGAAGGCGAAGGAGGTGCTGGAGGCGGGCAGCCCCGCCGTCGCCGACAGCTCGCGCACCTGCTCGCCGGCGCCTTCCCAGCCGAAGACGAAGCTGGCGCTGGTGCAGGCCCAGACCACGGCCTGGGCGCCGCGCGCCCTCAGCTCCGTCACACCGGCGGCGAGCCGGGCGGCCGAGCCCATCTCCAGCAGGGCGTCCACCCGATGGGCGTCCTCGCCGATGTCGGTGTGCACCAGGGGGAGCCGGACGCCGGCGCCGAGGATGCCCTCCAGGCGGGGATAGTCGTCCTCAGCTGAATATCCCGGGTAGAGGAAGCCCACCGTGTCGGGGGTGGTGTCCAAGGAGGTGGCCGGGGTGGCCGGCACCTCGCTCGGCGCCGCCCGCACCACCGGCTCCGGCGCCGTCGCCCCGGCCGGCCCCATCACGTCCACCATCTCTGCCTCCCTCCGGCGGCCCCCGCGAGCGCCGCCCCGTCGCCTGTCACTTCTCATACACCGCGGCCGCCCGATCGGTTCCGTCACACCGCGGGCGGAGCGCCTCCCGGGTCGTCCAGGTACGGGGCATCCCCCATCCCGGAGCCGAACGACGGGTCGAGGCCGTCGGCCGGTTCCCCGTCCGGACCCTGCGGCGACCCGGCCAGAGCCGCCTCGGGCTCCGGCATGGGCACCTGCTCCGGCATGGGCACCGGCTGCGCGGGGTCGGTCAGCGGGGTGGACGGGATCACCACGGGCTCCACCGGCCCCGCGGCGGGATCGCCCGCCGCGAACCCCGCCAGCCCGGCCAGCCCCGCCGGGCCGGCCATCCCCGCCGGGCCGGAGCGCGCCGCCGGGTCCAGGAGGGCCTGGTACGGACCGACCGCGCGCTCGCCGATCGCCCGCAGCGCCGCCCACATCGTCACCTGGTTCGCCGAGAGGACGGGCATCCGCAGCTCGGCCTCCAACTGCGGGATCACGTCGTACGTGGGGAGGTTGGTGCAGCTGATGAAGAGCGCGTCGGCGGCGCCGACCACCGCCTGCCGCGCCATGTCGACCACATCGCGGTAGGGCACCTTCCAGATGTGCCGGGTCAGCCCGAGGTACGCCCGCCCGGTCACGGTGATCCCGGCCTCGCCCAGGTACTCCTCCAGGGAGTCGGTCACCGACTTGGTGTAGGGCGTCACCACGGCGATGCGCCGGGCGCCGATCTCCCGCAGCGCCTCGATCAGCGCCCCGGACGTGGTGAGCGAGGGGACCTCGCCCGCCTGCGTCATCGCCGCGCACATCGCCCGCTCCCCGGCGACGCCGCCGACGAAGCTGCCCGACGTGCAGGCGTACGTGATCACCTCGGGCGCGACCGCGCACAGCGCGCGCACCGCGTCGTGCAGGGTCTCGTGCTCGCTGACGAGCCGCGCCAGGTCGAGACTCACCTCGACCGGGACGAACGGGGTGCGGGTCAGATGCAGGGAGACCTCATCGGGCACCCAGCGCCACAACTCGCGGTCGAGTGCGAAATCGAATGGTGCTACGACGCCCACACCGCGCTGCGGCTGCGGGCCACCCAGGAAAGAGACGTCCATATCGAGCCCCAATACGAAACGGAGGGCTGGACCATTGGCCAGAGGGAAAGAGCCGGCCTGAATGCCGGGACGTCGGGACAGAGACCCCGGAACGATTCCGTTGTTGACGACGGTAGTTTCCGCTGCCTAGCGTGGTCAATCCTCGCTCTGAGGTGACTTCCCCGACACCCTCAACAGCCAAGCGGACCTACGTTTCGAAACGGTTTCCCGCCTATGTCCGAAAGCACTGTGGTCGTCTTCGGTGACGACCCGCCCGTTCGCCTCGACCGGCTGGCCGGCCGGGCCCGGGTCCTCGTGTGCGACGAGGCCTCCCTGCCCGAACTGCTCCCCGCCGCCGACGTCCTGCTGGTGTGGAATTTCACCTCCGAGGCGGTACGCGCCGCCTGGCCCGGCGACGGCCCCCGCCCGCGCTGGGTCCACGCGGCCAGCGCCGGTGTGGACCGGCTGATGTGCCCCGAACTGATCGCGTCCGACGCGATCCTGACGAACGCCCGGGGCGTCTTCGAGCAGCCCATCGCCGAGTACGTCGCGGGCCTGGTCACCGCCAAGGCCAAGGACTTCTTCGGAAGTTGGGAGCTGCAGCGGCAGCGCCGCTGGCGCCATCGCGAGACGGTGCGGCTGGCCGGGACCCGCGCGGTCGTCGTCGGCGCGGGCCCGATCGGACGCGCCATCGGCCGCACCCTTGAGGCCCTCGGCATCGCCGTCGACCTGGTGGGGCGTACGGCGCGGGAGGGCGTGCGCGGCGGCGACGAGCTGAACGCGCTGCTCCCCGAGGCCGACTGGGTGATCTGCGCGGCGCCGCTGACCGCCAGCACGCGCGGCATGTTCGGGCGCGAGGCCTTCGCCCGGATGAAGTCCACCGCCCTGTTCGTCAACGTGGGGCGCGGGTCGCTGGTCGTCCAGGACGACCTGGTCGCGGCGCTGGTCGCGCGGCGGATCGGCGGCGCGGCGCTGGATGTGTTCGAGCACGAGCCGCTGGCCGCCGACGACCCTCTGTGGGACGTGCCGGGGCTGTTCGTCTCGCCCCATATGAGCGGCGACACGGTCGGCTGGCGCGACCGGCTCGCCGAGCAGTTCCAGGACAACTACGACCGCTGGGAAGCGGGCGAACCGCTGCTCAACGTGGTCGACAAGCGCCTGGGGTACGTACCGGTCGATTGAAAGGAGAGGTGGATGACCGACATCCACGATCTGACAGCTGTTCAACTCCTCGAACGGTACGCCTCGGGCGAGCTCTCCCCCGTCGAGGCGACCCGCGCCGCGCTGGAGCGGGTGAAGCAGATCCAGCCAGAGGTCAACGCGTTCAGCCGGGTGGACGCGGAGGCGGCGCTGCGGCAGGCCGAGGAGTCGGCCGGGCGGTGGCGGCGCGGCGAACCCGCCGGCCTGGTCGACGGGGTGCCGGTGTCGGTCAAGGACATCCTGCTGCAGCGCGGCGGCCCCACGCTGCGCGGCTCGCTGACCGTCGCGGCCGACGGCCAGGCGTGGGACGAGGACGCGCCCTCGGTGGCCCGGCTGCGGGAGCACGGGGCGGTGTTCCTCGGGAAGACCACGACCCCGGAGTTCGGCTGGAAGGGCGTCACGGACAGCCCGGTGTACGGGGTGACCGGCAACCCGTACGACCCGCGGCGCACCGCGGGCGGCTCCAGCGGGGGCAGCGCGGCCGCGGTGGCGCTGGGCGCGGGTCCGCTGAGCCTGGGGACGGACGGCGGCGGTTCGGTGCGCATTCCCGCGTCCTTCTGCGGCATCTTCGCGTTGAAACCCACCTATGGGAGGGTTCCGCTGTATCCGGCGAGCGCGTTCGGGACGCTCGCGCATGTGGGGCCGATGACGCGTGACGCGGCCGACGCGGCCCTCATGATGGATGTGATCTCCGGCCCGGACTGGCGCGACTGGTCCCAGCTCGCGCCGCCCGAGGGCGGCTTCCGCGAGGCGCTCACGGCGGACGGGGGCGGGGTGGCCGGGCTGCGGGTCGCCTACAGCCCGGCGCTCGGCCAGGCGGCGTCCGTCGACCCGGAGGTGGCGGCGGCGGTGCGGCGGGCGGTGGACCTGCTGGCCGCCTTGGGCGCGTCCGTGGAGGAGATCGACCCGGGCATCGAGGACCCGGTCGAGGCGTTCCACACGCTGTGGTTCAGCGGGGCCGCGCGGGTGGTGCAGCCGCTCGGACAGGAGAAGTGGGAGCTGCTGGACCCCGGGCTGCGCGAGATCTGCGCCCAGGGCGCCTCGTACAGCGCGCTGGACTATCTGAGCGCCGTCGATGTGCGCATGGCGCTGGGGCACGCCATGGGGCGGTTCCACTCCGCGTACGACCTGCTGGTCACCCCGACCATGCCGATCACCGCCTTCGAGGCGGGTGTGGAGGTGCCGAAGGGCTCCGACCACACGCGGTGGACGGGCTGGACGCCCTTCACCTACCCCTTCAACATGACCCAGCAGCCCGCGGCGAGCGTGCCCTGCGGGCTGTCCGGCGAGGGGCTGCCGATCGGGGTGCAGCTGGTCGCCGCCCGCCACGCGGACGCGGTGGTGCTGCGGGCGGCGCACGCGCTCTACGAGGCGGGGCTGGCGGACGGCGTCAGGCCGCCCGCGCCGGGCGCGACCGGGCCAGGGGCGACCGGGACGGGCGCGACGGCGGCCGGCTGACGGCGTCAGGGGCGACGATGACCGGCTGACGGCGTCAGGGGCGACGGCGGCCGGCTGACGAGGGCGGCCCCGTCGGCGGTCCGCTGACGGCGGAGGAGGGGACGGCGGTCGGCCGGGGGCCGACCCCCGTTCACCCGTGCCCGCGCTACGCCCGGCGGAAGTTCAGCGTCTCCCCCAGCGCCCCGGCCCGCCACAGGTCCTGGCAGGCGTCGGCCATCCGGTCGAGCCCGTCGACGACCGAGCCCCAGACGATGCCCGGCACCCATCCGGCGTCGCCGTTGATCAGCAGGTTGTTGCGCTCGTAGAAGAGCGCGAGGTCGACGACCCGCCGCTGCCCCTGGTGCTTGGCCTCCTGCTCATAGCCGTAGGAGGCGGTGCCCAACTGGGTGTCGGTGAAGCTGAAGTAGCACAGGTCACCGGGGATGGGGGTGATGGTCGGGTTCTCCAGGGGCGGCTCCTCGGGGGCGAAGGGGGGCAGCAGCGCGTAGATCTCGTTGCGCGCGTACTTGGCGTGGTAGACGTCACCGCCCAGGGGCAGCGCGTTCCACACCGCGTCACAGGTGATGGGCGCACGGTCGTCGAGGAGTTTCGCCGTGCAGGTCACGCCCCTTTTGGCGAGCGACACCTCGATAAACCGGTCAGCCATGACATTCCTCCCGCTCGGTTCGGGACCTGGTTCCGGGAGCCCCTACCCAGCGCGGCCGACCGCCAAAGGGCCGAAAAAGATCTGCATATATTCCGAGCACTCGGGTAGCCGCGCGCCCATGGCTCCACCACGACGGACACACAAGGACATCAGCGGAAGACGGCTGAACCGCCGCGCGCTTCTGGCGGGCGGGGCGGCCATGGGTCTGCTGGGCGCCACGGGTTGCAGCCGGGTGTCCAGCGCCGACGCCAAGGACGGGGGAAACCTGCTGGAGCGCCTGCGGTCGCAGGGCACGGTGCGCCTGGGCATCGCGGGCGAGATCCCGTTCGGGTACATCGACAAGAACGGCGACTTCACCGGCGAGGCGCCGGAAATCGCGAGGGTGATCTTCAAACGGCTGGGGGTGGCACGCGTCCAGCCGGTTCCGACCGAGTTCGCCTCGCTGATTCCGGGGCTGCGCTCGCAGCAGTTCGACGTGGTCTCCGCCGGCATGTACATCAACCCGGACCGCTGTCAGCAGGTGATCTTCTCGGATCCCGACTACCGCGTCCGTGACGCGTTCATCGTACGCAAGGGCAATCCCAAGAACCTCCACAACTACGAGGACATCGTCAAGACGGGGGCCAAGCTCGCCAGCGGCTCCGCGTACGCCCAGATCGGCTACGCGGTCAACGCCGGGGTGAAGGAGCACGACATCATGGTGCTCCCGGACCAGCTCGCCGGGCTGCTCGCGGTCGAGCAGGGCCGCGCGGACGCCTTCGCGGGTACGGCGGTGACGGTGCGCAACGTGGTCCGGCAGAGCGGGGGCCGCCGGGTCGAGATGACCGAGCCGTTCCAGGCGATGCTCGACGGAAAGCCGGACATCGGCGCGGGCGGCTTCGCCTTCCGCCCGGAGGAGACCAGGCTCCGGGACGCCTTCAACGTCGAGCTGCACAAGATGAAGAAGAGCGGCGAACTCCTGCGCATCGTGCGGCCGTTCGGCTTCACCAAGGCCGAGATGACCGATCTGACCGCCAAGGAGCTGTGTCGATGACAGCCGGACTGTGGGAGAAATGGCTCCTTCCGGGGTTCTGGATCACCATCCAGCTCACCCTCTACAGCGCGCTCTTCGCCGCCGTCGTCGCCTTCGGGGTCGGCATCGCCCGTACCTCCAGGCTGTGGATCGTCCGCTTCCTGACGGGCTTCTACGTCGAGGTCTTCCGCGGCACCTCGGCCCTGGTGCTGATGTTCTGGCTGTTCTTCGTGATGCCGCTGGGCTTCGGCTTCCAGCTGGTGCCGATGTGGGCGGCGGTGCTCGCCCTGGGCCTGACCTACGGCGCGTACGGCTCCGAGATCGTGCGCGGCGCGGTCGCCGCGGTGCCGCCCGCGCAGCGTGAGGCGGCGATCGCGCTCAGCTTCACGCCCGCGCAGCGGATGCGGCGGGTGATCCTGCCCCAGGCGATCCCCGAGATGATTCCGCCGTTCAACAACCTTCTGATCGAGCTGCTCAAGGGCACCGCCCTGGTCTCCGCGGTGAGCGTGGCCGACACCACCTTCGCCGCCCAGCTCTCGCGGCTGGCGACCGGGGACAGCCTGGAGATCTACTCGATCATCCTCGTCATGTACTTCGTGCTGGCCTTCGTGCTCACCCGGCTGATGCGGCTGCTCGAGCGGCGCGCCAAGGCGGGCCTCGGGCAGGCGCCCGAGAAGCGCGCCAAGGGCCCGGCCCTGACCAGGAAGCCGTCCGCCGCCCGGAAGACCGACCAGTCCTCCGACCTGATCACCGCGGGAGGTGCCCAGTGAACTGGGACTGGGACGTCGCGAAGGACTTCCTCCCCGAGCTGGGCGACGGGCTGCTGATCACCCTGGAGGCGACCGCCCTGGGCTCGGTGCTGGCCTTCGCCCTGGGGCTGGTGTGGGCGCTGGCCTTCCGCTCGCCGACCCGCTTCGTACGCTGGCCGGTGGCCGCGGTGGTGGAGTTCATCCGCAACACGCCGCTGCTGGTCCAGCTGTTCTTCTTCTACTACGTGCTGCCGACCTGGGACATCAAGTTCTCCGCGCTGACCACCGGCGTGATCGCGCTCGGTCTGCACTACTCGACGTACACCGCCGAGGTGTACCGGGCCGGCATCGACGGCGTGCCCAGGGGGCAGTGGGAGGCGGCCACCGCGCTCAGCCTCTCGCGCGGCCGCACCTGGATCGCGGTGATCCTGCCGCAGGCGATCCGCCGGGTCGTGCCGGCCCTCGGCAACTACGTGATCGCGATGCTCAAGGACTCGCCGATGCTGGCGCTCATCGGGGTCGTCGACATGCTCCAGAAGGCGCGGGCGCACGGCGCCTCGTCCTTCGAGTACATCGAGCCCTACACGATGGTCGGCATCGCCTTCATCCTCATCGCCTATCCGGCATCCCTACTCATGCGAGCCCTGGAGCGTCGCCTTGGCCACTGAAACCCCGCACACCAACCCCGCCGTGGACGGCAGCGAACTGATCCGCTTCGACCGGGTGACCAAGCGCTTCGGCGAGAACACGGTCCTCGACGACCTCGACTTCTCGGTGTCCTCCGGGAAGCATGTGACCCTCATCGGTCCCTCCGGGTCCGGCAAGACCACGATCCTGCGGCTGCTGATGACGCTGATCAAGCCGGACCAGGGCACGATCAAGGTCGACGGCGACTACCTCACCCACGAGGACCGCGGCGGCAAGCTGGTCGAGGCGGGCGAGAAGCACACCCGCGAGGTGCGCAAGAAGATCGGGATGGTCTTCCAGCAGTTCAACCTCTTCCCCAACATGCGGGTGCTGCGGAACATCACCGAGGCCCCGGTGCACGTCCTGGGCCTGAGCAAGGACGAGGCCGAGGAGCGGGCGCGCGAGCTGCTCGACCTGGTCGGGCTCGGCGACAAGTGCGACGCGTACCCCACGCAGCTGTCCGGCGGACAGCAGCAGCGGGTGGCGATCGCGCGGGCGCTGGCGATGCGGCCGCAGGTGATGCTGCTCGACGAGGTGACCTCGGCGCTCGACCCGGAGCTGGTGGCCGGGGTGCTGGACGTGCTGCGTGACATCGCTCACACCACGGACATCACGATGCTCTGTGTGACCCATGAGATGAGCTTCGCCCGGGACATCTCCGACGAGGTGTTCATGTTCGACTCGGGCCGGGTGATCGAGGCCGGACCGCCGGAGAAGATCTTCAGCGAGCCGGAGCACGAGCGCACCCGCGAGTTCCTGAGCGCCGTGCTGTAGCGGGCGCCGGAGCGGATGGGGCGGCGGGCCGCGGGGCCCCGGAGAGGGCGGCGGGTGGCGGGGAGACCCTTCACAGGGCATGCCGCTGGCATATGCCAGAGTAGTACGGCGCTGCTGAGCGGCCCCTGCCCGCCCGGCAATATGCCCAACACCCGCTCCGAATCGCCCGCTTGGCGGCTATCGTGGTACGAGGCCGCGCCGCTCAAGGCTGCCGTGGGTGATCCCATGGCCACGACCTGCGGCGACGGCGCCGACGCAAGCGGTCACAACCTGCCAGGGGGGAAACCGTGGCGCTCAAGCCCGAGTCGACCGCGCCGTTCCACTCGGTGCGACACGCCCTCCGGGTCCTCGAAGTCGTCTCCCATCACACCGACGGCGTGACCGACGCCGGCCTCGCCCGCGAGACCGGCCTGCCCCCGGTGCACCTCGCCCAGCTGCTGCGGATGCTGCGCCGCGAGGGCTATGTGGAACAGATCGGGGACGGGGAACAGATCGGGGACGGGGTCTACGTCGGCGGCCCCGCGCTCGCCCTGCTCGGCTCCTCCGGCACCGGCCGCCGTACCGCGGTCGAGCACCAGCTTCAGAAGTCGCTCGCCGCCCTGCGCGACTCGGTCGGCGCGGCGGTCTACCTCAGCCGCTACATAGACGGCGAGGTCCGGATCACCCAGTACGCCGACAGCCCGCGCACCCCCAAGGTCAACGAATGGGTCGACTTCCGCTCCGCGGCCCACGCCATGGCGATCGGCAAGTGCCTGCTCACCCAGCTCGACCACGACGGCCGCCGCGACCACTTCTCCCGCCACAAGACCGTGCGGCTCACCTCCCGCACGACCACCAACGAGAAGGTCCTCTTCCGCAAGCTGGAGGCCCAGCCCGCCACCGTCCCGGTCCTCGACCTCCAGGAATACGCGGTCGGCACGGTCTGCGCCGCCGTCCCCATCACCGCGGGCCGCTCGGCCGGCTCCCTCGCCCTCTCCCTCCCCCTGGAGCATGCCCACCGACTGCGCCAGGCCGCGTACACCCTGAACCGGGAGGCGGCCCGGGTGCTGCTGTCCCTCACGATCTAGGGGATGCCCTGTGGTCCTGGGGGTCGGGAACTCCTGGTCGGAAGCACCCCTGTGGAGCAGGTAGTATTTACGACGTCAGCAGGCGCCGCTAGCTCAGTTGGTTAGAGCAGCTGACTCTTAATCAGCGGGTCCGGGGTTCGAGTCCCTGGCGGCGCACCGTGGCTCTGACGCCATTGACCTGGGGTTTCTCGGTTCTCCGAGAAACCCCGGTCGCGTTTTCGGCCACGCGATGAATCTCTGTTGCCTCAGGCCTGGCGCACGGCGATTATGCCTGTTCATGTCCGACATCGCGTCTGAAGGCTCTGCGCTCAGGCCGTACCCCAAGATCTCGTCGAGAGGGCGGCTCGGCGTGCCCGGGGTGCGGGAGTGGGTCGCCCTGGAGAAAGTGCACGGAGCGCACTTCGCGGTGGTCTGCGAGGACACGGGTGTCCGCCCGGCGAAGCGGCGTGAGCTGCTGGGAGATGACGGGCTGGACGGTTTCTTCGGCGTCAGCAGGATCTGGTCGGCAGTGTCGGTGGCGGCGGCCCGATTCGCCTCGAGGCTGCGGGCCGAGTGGGGTGACGCCGCGGTGGTGACGGTCTACGGCGAGCTGGCCGGCGGGTGCTACCCGCACCCGGATGTCCCCGCTGTTCCCGGCGTCGAGCCGGTGCAGACCGGCGTGTGGTACGCGCCGGACCTGCGCTGGCTGCTGTTCGACGCCTCGGTCGAGACCGCGGAAGGCCGCTGCTGGATCTCCGACCGGGCTCTGCGCGGTGCGGCCGCCGCTGCCGGTCTCGTCTGCGTTCCCGCTCTCGGACGGGGCCCGCTGAACACGCTCCCGGACCTGCCCTGCGCCTTTCCCACCAGGGTGCCTGCCCTCTTCGGGCTTCCCGAGCTGGCCGACAATCTCGCCGAGGGCTATGTCCTCAAGCCGGACGGGGAATGGCGGGAGTCGGACTCTTCGGGCGCTCGCGGGCGGCCGGTGGCCAAGGTGAAGCAGAAGGCCTTCGCCGAGGACGAGCGCTTCGACGGCTCACGCCCCTATCTGGCACCGCCGCAGGGGGCGGCCGGGATTCCCGCCTGGCTTCTGGTCCAGGCCTCGGGGCTCCTCACCCCGGCCCGCGCGGCCGCCGCGGTGAGCAAGCTCGGACCTCACGCTTCCGTGGACGAGGTGGCGGAAGAGATCACATGTGATGTCGTGGAGGAGACCGCCGAAGCGCTGGGCGGACTGGAGGACGCCTTCCTGCGCTGTCTGGACCAGGCCGTCAGGCCCGGCGCACGCTCCCTGGCGGTGTTCGACGCCACGGACCGCCAGAGGAGCCGCCCCGCCGGTCGTCACCATACGATATCGAACAATCACTCGGAGGAGTGATCCCTCCCGGAATGCGCCCCAGTCGTACACCGACCCGGAAAGACTGGCCTCCTTCATGAAAGGGGTGCAACATGACGGTTATGACCGAGCGCACGTCTCACATGCTGGTGGAGGAGTTCGAGCAGATCGCCTCCGCCGCGCCCGAAACCGTCAGGTTGGAGCTCATCAACGGACGGATCGAGGAGAAGTGCGTGCCGGACGGCGATCACGAGACGATCATCATGTGGCTGCTCAGGCAGTGCATGCAGAGTCGTCCGGAACTCGACCTGCATACGTCTCAGGGGCTGAAGGCCGAGGAGTACCGTCAGGGTCGAGTCCGGCCGGACGGCTCGCTGGCGCCCGTAGCGCACTTCGCAGGGCACGGTGAGTGGGCCGACCCAGACGGGGTCCTGATGACCGTCGAGGTCACGTCGTACGACTATGACACCGATCTCCGCGACCGCGTAGAGAAGCCCGCTGCCTATGCGGCTGCGGGCATCCCCGTCTACCTCCTCGTGGACCGTGATGCCTGCGCGGTCATCGTCCACACCAACCCCGACTCGAAGAGCGGCTGCTACCGCGACATCCACCGGGCACCCTTCGGAGAGCAAGTCGTGATCCCCGAGCCGGTCGGCATCACGCTCGACACGGAAGTTCTCAAGGCCTACGTCCGCTGAGGCCCGGTCTCAGCCTGCCTTCTTCACGAACTCCGTGGTGTAGGTCTTGGCGAGGTCGACCTTGGCGTTCTTCAGGTTCGGGTTGAAGGACTTCAGGACGCGTTCGACCGTCGCCGGGCCGTCCGCCGGCATGACGCCGTCCTTGGTGAACATCGGCAGGGTGGACTTGATCGCCTGGGCGTAGAGCGCCTTGCCGCCCTGGGCGTAGTCGGCGGGCATCTTGGCGGCGATTTCCTCGGGGGTGTGGGTGGACATCCACTTGAGGGTCTTCACGAACGCGTTGGCCAGCTTCTGGACCGTGTCCTTGTGGCTGTTCACCCAGGACGTGTTCATGTAGAGGCTGGAGGAGGGGTACGGGCCACCGAGGGCGGCCTTGGAGCCCTCGGGGGTGCGCATGTCGAGGAGGATCTTGCCGAGCTTCTGGTCCATGATCTGGGCGACGGTGGGGTCGGTGGTCATGCCGCCCTGGATGGAGCCCTGCTTCAGGGCCGCGATGAAGGTCTGGCCCGCGCCGACCGCGACCGGGGTGAACTCGCTGGTCTTCACCCCGCTGTTGACGGCCAGGTACTTGGTGAGGAAGTCGGTGGAGGAGCCGAGGCCGGTGACGCCGAGCTTCTTGCCCTTGAAGTCCTTGGGCGAGGCGATCTCGCCCGCGGCCTTGTTGGAGACGATCTCGACCTCGCCGGGGGCGTGGGAGAACTGCACGACGGACTCCACCTGCTTGCCCTTGACCTGGAGGTCCAGCGTGTGGTCGTAGAAGCCGACCGCGCCCTGCACCTCGCCGGCCACCAGTGAGGTTTCGGCCTGGACACCGGCGGGCTCGGTGAGGAGTTGGACGTCGAGGCCCTCGTCCTTGAAGTAGCCGAGCCGCTGGGTGAGCATCGCGGGCAGGTAGATGACCTTGTCCAGGCCACCCACCATGATCTTGACCTTGCCGTCCTTGCCGTCCCCGCCGGAGGCGTCGCTGCCGCAGGCGGTGAGGGTGGTCAGGGTGAGCGCCGCGGCGACGGCCGCCGCGGAGATCTTGGCGTAGCTGCGCATGTCACGTCCTTGGGAGAGGGGGAAAACGGAGGGGAGAAAGGGGAGGGAGAGGGGTACGTCAGCGGTCGGCGCCGGACTGGGCCGGCTTCCAGCGGAAGAGCCGCCTCTCCAGGAAGGTCAGCAGGCCCTCGGCCAGCAGGGCCACGACGGCGAGGATCACCATCGCCGCGTACACCCCGGCCGCGTTGAACGTGGACTGCGAGGTGGCGACCAGCAGCCCGATCCCCTTCGTGGCGCCGATGTACTCGCCGACGATCGCGCCGATCAGCGCGAAGCCGAAGCTGACGTGCAGGCTGGTGAAGATCCACGAGGTGGCGGCGGGGATCACGACCTGCAGCGTGACCTGGCGGTTGCTCGCGCCGAGGATGCGGGAGTTGGCCACCAGATTGCGGTCGACCTCCCGGGCGCCCTGGAAGGCGTTGAAGAAGACGGGGAAGAAGACCAGCACGACCGCCGAGGCGACCTTCGAGGCCGGTCCGAGGCCGAACCAGATGAGGAAGATCGGGGCGAGGACGATCCGGGGCAGCGCGTTGAGCACCTTGATGTAGGGCCCGAACACGTCGGCGAGGAAGCGGGCCCGGCCGAGTCCGATGCCGAGGACGACGCCCGCGGCCACGCCGATGGCCCAGCCGATGAGCGCCTCCTGCAGCGTGGCCCAGACCTGTTCCCACAGCGGGCCCTGCGCGGTGCCGTGCAGGATCCACTCCTTCAGCTGGTCCCAGACCTTCGAGGGCATCGAGAAGTTGAACGGGTCGATGACCGAGGTACGGGCGGACCACTCCCACAGCCCCAGGACCGCGACCAGCACCAGCGCGCGGGTGGACTGCACGAGGATCGCGCGTTTGCGGGCGGCCCGTGCCCTGGCGGTCGTACGGTCGGTGGGCCCTTCCTTGCCGATGCCGTGCTTGCCGATGCCCTGCTCGACGGGGGTGGCGGCTGCCGTGGCCTCAGGCATGCGAGGCTCCTCTCTCGCGGGTGATCCGCACCTCTTCGCCGAGCGAGGCCCAGATCTCGCGGTAGATCTCGATGAACCGGGGGTCGAGCCGCACCGACTCGACCTTGCGGGGCCTCGGCAGGTCGATCTCGAACACTTCCTTGACGGTGGCCGGGCCGGCGGTCATGACCACGACCTTGTCGGCGAGGGCGATGGACTCCTCCAGGTCGTGGGTGACGAAGACGACGGAGGCTCCGGTCCCGGACCACAGCTCGAGCAGTTCGTCGGACATCAGCGCCCGGGTCTGCACGTCGAGCGCCGAGAACGGCTCGTCCATGAGGAGGATCTCGGGGTCGTTGACGAAGGTGGCGGCGAGCGCGACGCGCTTGCGCTGGCCGCCCGACAGCTGGTGCGGATAGCGGTCCTCGAAGGACGAGAGCCCGACCCGGGCCAGCCACTCCCGCGCCCGCTCCCTCGCCTCCGCCTTCGGCACGCCGCGGAAGCGGGGCCCGGCCATCACGTTGGACAGCACGCTGCGCCAGGGGAAGACCGCGTCCTGCTGGAAGACGAAGCCGACCTTGGACCCGATGCCGCGGACCGGCTCGCCGGCCACCAGCACATCGCCCTCGGTGGGCTCTTCCAGTCCGCTGACGAGGGTCAGTGTCGTGGACTTCCCGCATCCGGTGGGGCCGACCACGGCGACGAACTCGCCCCGCCCGACGGTCAGGTCCAGATCCCTGACGGCGGTGTGGAGGCCCCCGGACGGCGTCCGGAACACCTTGCTCGTGCCCCGCAACTCGATAGCAGGGCCGGTGTGTCTGCTCATGGCCGAGGAGGCTAGGAGTGGCGCGGGCCACACCGGCAGCCTTGAGGGCACAACGCGCTCTTGTGCGCGCAAACCCCGTTCTGCTCGTTTAGCTCGCGCTACGGCAACGAATCCGCTACGGACCCTGGGCAACCGGCGCGGAGCACCCTTACCGTGCGATGACAGCGAGGTAAACGGAATAGCTCATACCGCTTGCGCGGAGGGCCTGGAGACAGGGGTGACCGAGGTGCGGATCCGCTGGCCCAGACGTGTCTCCGCCCAGGTGCTGGCCGTGCAGCTGACCCTCACCGCCGGGGTGATGGTGCTCGCCACCGGGCTCTTCCTCGCCCCGCTCAGCTCCGAGATCGACGACCAGGCCATGCACAAGGCGCTCTCCATCGCCCAGGCCACCGCCGCCGACCCCCACCTCGCCGACGATCTGCTGACCACCGCGCCGAGCGCGCGGGGGCCGGTGCAGCGGAAGGCCGAGCGGATCCGCCGGGCCACCGGGGCGCTGTACGTGGTGGTGCTGGACCGGCGTGGGGTGCGCTGGTCGCACACCACCACCGCGCGCATCGGCGAACACGTCTCCACCGACCCGGGGGCAGCGCTCTCCGGACAGCAGATCATGCAGATCGACGTCGGTACCCTGGGCCGCTCGGCCCGCGCCAAGGTGCCGCTGCGCACCGCCGATGGGAAGATCGTCGGCGCGGTGTCGGTCGGCATCGGCTACGGCAGCGTCCGCGACCAGTTGCTCGCCACCGTGCCCCGGCTGCTGCGGTACGCGGGTCTGGCGCTCGGCGTGGGCGTGCTGGCCGCGATCGGCGTCTCGCGCAGCCTGCACCGCCGTACGCACGGGATCGCGTTCGCCGACATCTCGGCGCTGCTCGACGAGCGCGAGGCCATGCTGCACGGCATCCGCGAGGGCGTGGTCGCCTTCGACCGGGAGGGCCGGATCCGTCTGATCAACGACGAGGCGCGGCGGCTGCTCGGCGTCGGCGCGGACGCCACCGGCCGCACCCTGGAGGAGGCGCTGCCCCCGGGCCGTACCACGGAGGTGCTGGCGGGACGGGCCGACGGGGCGGATCTGCTGACCGTCAGCGGCGGCCGGGTCCTGGTGGCCAACCGGATGCCGACCAAGGACGGCGGCGCGGTGGCGACGCTGCGCGACCGCACCGAACTGGAGCTGCTGGGCCGGGAGCTGGACTCCACCCGCGGGCTCCTGGACGCCCTGCGCGCCCAGGGCCACGAACACGCCAACCGGCTGCACACCCTGCTCGGGCTGCTCGAACTCGGGCTGCACCAGCGGGCCGCGGAATTCATCTCCGGGCTCACCGACACCCATCGGGCCTCCGCCGAGCAGATCTCCGAGCGGGTGCGCGACCCGCTGCTCTCGGCGCTGCTCGTCGGGAAGGCCGCCATCGTGGCGGAGCGCGGGGCGTCCCTGCGCGTGTCGCCCCAGACCCTGCTGACCGAGCGGGTGGTCGACCCGCGCGATCTGGTGACCGTGCTCGGCAACCTGGTCGACAACGCGCTGGACGCCGTGGCCTCCCAGTCCCGCCCCGACCCGTTCATCGAGGTCGAACTGCGCGCCGAGGGCACCACGGCCGTGCTGCGCGTCAGCGACAACGGCCCGGGCGTGCCGCCCGGGATGCGCGAACAGATCTTCGCCGAGGGCTGGTCCACCAAGCGGGCCCCCTCCTCCCCCGCGCCGTCCCCGCGCGGCCGGGGCATCGGTCTGGCCCTGGTGCGGCGGCTCGCCGAGCGGTACGGCGGGATGGCCCGGGTCACCGCCCGGGCGGGCGGGGGCGCGGTGTTCACCGTCATCCTGCCCGAGGCACTCGATCCGGACGCAGCCCGCACCCCGGCCCCTGACCCGGACCTGACCACCGCCCCCGGCCCGACCTCGGCCCCGGACCTGACCACCGCCCCGGACCTGACCTCGGCCCCCGACCTGACCACCGCCCCGGGCCCGGCCCCGGGCGGCGACACGCGCGCGGACCACGTCCCCGTCCAGCAGCTCACCACAGCGGGAGAGTCACGATGATCGACGTCCTCGTCGTGGACGACGACTTCCACGTCGCGGAGATCAACTCCGCGTATGTGGCCCAGGTGCCCGGCTTCCGGGTCGCCGCCCGCGCCCATACCGCCGCCCAGGCCCTGGCGACCCTGGAACGCACCCATGTCGACCTCGTCCTGCTCGACCACTACCTGCCCGACGAGACCGGGCTGACCCTGGTCCGGCGGATGCGGCAGCTCGGCCACCACGCGGATGTGATCATGGTGACGGCGGCCTGCGATGTCGCCACCGTCCAGGCCGCCATGCGGTACGGCGCGCTGCAGTACCTGGTCAAGCCGTTCAACTTCGCGGGGCTGCGCGCCAAGCTCGACGGCTATACGACGCTGCGCCACACGCTCGAGGGGGTCGGCGGGCGCGGTGAGACGGGCCAGGAGCGGGTGGACCGGATCTTCGGCGCCTTCCGGACCGCCGACGCCACCGCTCGCTCCGCGCTCCCCAAGGGCCACTCCGCGCCGACGGTCGACCTCATCCGCCGCGCCCTGGGCCAGGCCGACCGTCCGCTCTCCGCCCACGAGGTCGCCGAGCGCACGGGGATCAGCCGCTCCACCGCGCAGCGCTATCTCAAGTACCTGGAACACGCGGGGCGGATCAGCCTCAGCCTCAAATACGGCGACACCGGCCGCCCCGAACACCGCTACTCCTGGGTGGCGGTGAACTGACCTGGGCGGCCGGTGGCGGAGTTCCCGGGTGGCCGGGCGGCGGGGCTACCAGCGGGTGGTCTCGCCGAAGAAGTCGTCGATGGCGATGGCCTCGCCCGCCTCGGTGGCGGCGCGGTAGACGTGGGCGCCGACCGCGAGGTCGAGCACGCCGAGGCCGAAGGGCGAGAAGATCACGGGCTTGTCGGGGCGCGTGGTGACCTCGCCGCGGATGTGCTGGGCGAGGGTGCCGGTGATGAAGTCCCGGTTGCCGTACTTCTGCTCGGCCAGGTGGGGTGAGGTGTTGGCCTTGAGGCAGTGGTCGATGTCGTCGACGATGTTGTACGAGTCGTGGACGATCTCGGGGCCGATGTCGCGCAGGGAGATGTTGAGGACCACCTGCCCGGGGGCGAAGGCGCGCGGGTCGAGGATGTAGGGCTCGCCGGCGGTGGTGGCCAGGACGACCACGTCGGCCACGTCCAGGGCGGTGCGCAGGTCGTCGGTGGTCTCGGCGCGGTAGCCGAGGGAGTCGGTGGCGTAGCCGGCGAGGGCCCGGCCGTACTCGGGGTGCTGGTCGTGGACGACGAGGGTGTCGACGGACCATTCCTGGGCGGCGAAGAACTCGAGGATGTTGCGGGCGATGATGCCCGCGCCGATCACTGTGAGCCGGCGGGCGGTGCGGCCGCCGGTGAGCTGTTCGGCGGCGAGGACGGCGGAGGCCGCGGTGCGGGCGGCGCTGATCTGGGAGGCTTCGAGGAGGGCGAAGGGGTGGCCGGTGGCGTAGTCGTTGAGGAGCAGGGCGGCTGAGGCGCGGGGGATGCCGTTGGCGATGTTGCCCGGGAAGCTGCCGATCCACTTGATGCCGGCGACGTCGTGCTTGCCGCCCAGGTACGCGGGGAGGGCGATGATGCGGGCGTCGGGCTTGTCGGGGAAGCGCAGGAAGTAGCTGTCCGGGTTGACGGAGTCGCCCTCGTCGTGGGTCAGATAGGTCTCCCTCACCTCCCGCACGATCTCCCGGCGGCTGCGGCCGATGATGTCGCGGGCCGTTCTGCCGCCGATCACGCTGAACTCGAACACGGGTTTCCCTTCCGGTCGCTGGCGGGCTGGTTGCGGTGGTTACGTGGCGGGCGGGGCCGACGCGTGGCCGGCCACCGCCCGTCCGTCGCTCTGTCGTTCCGTGCTGCTGTCGTTCCGGGGTGCTGTCGTTCCGTGCTGCTGTCGTTCCGGGGTGCTGTCGTTCCGGGGTGCTGTACGTGTCGGGCTCGTGGGTGTTCAGTACGTGACCGGCACGCTCTGCGTCTCGCGTGCCGCCACGTGGCCCTGGCCCGCCTGGTGTGTCGCGGCGGGGCGGGACTTGCGGAGGAAGCCGGGGGCGGCCCAGTTGGCCTTGCCCAGCAGGGCCATCACGGAGGGCAGCAGGATCGCCCGGACGACGGTGGCGTCGAGCAGGACGGCCACCGCCAGGCCCACGCCCAGCTGCTTGAAGTCCTGCATGGCGAGGGTGCCGAAGACCGCGAACACCGCCACCATGATCAGGCCGGCGCTGGTGACCACCCCGGCGGTGGAGCGGATGCCGTGGGCGATGGCGTCCCGGGTGGTGGCCCCGCGGTCGTAGGCCTCGCGGATCCGGGAGACCACGAACACGTGGTAGTCCATCGAGAGGCCGAAGAGGACCACGAAGACGAACAGCGGCATCCAGGACTCCAGGGCGCCCGGGGCCTCGGTGCCGACCAGGGAGGCGCCCCAGCCGTGCTGGAAGACGGCGGTCATCACGCCGTACGCGGCGCCCACCGACAGCAGGTTGAGGACGATCGAGGTCAGCGCGATGACCGGGGACCGGAAGGACACCAGCATCAGCAGGAAGGTCACGCCCATCACGAAGGCGAAGACCGGGACGATGCTGCTCTTGAGCTGGTCGTTGTAGTCCTCGGAGAAGGCCAGGTCACCGCGGACCAGGGCGGTGGTGCCGGAGACCTTGCCCAGGGTGTCGGGGATCAGGGTGGAGCGCAGTTCCTCCAGGGCCTTCTTGGAGGTGGCGTCGCTGCCGTTGCCGACCAGCGGGACGCTGATCTCGGCGATGTTCTGCTTGGCGTGGACCGTGACGTCGATCTGCTTGCCGGTCTGCCCGGAGGCGAGCGCCGCCTTCTTGAAGTCGGCGATGGCCTGGGTGACCTTGGGCGAGTCGATGTCGTCGGACTCGACCACCACGCCGGCCGGGGCGGGCGCGCCGGGGAACTCCTTTCCGATCCGTTCCGAGACGGACACCATCGGGTTGTCGGCGGGGAGCAGCTTGTCGGTGCCGAGCTTCTCGGTCTTCATGCCCAGGGCGGGGGCGGCGAGGGCCAGCAGCAGGGCGGCGCCCAGCAGGGCGAAGGCACCGGGCCTGGCGAGCACCCCGCGCAGCAGGGCGTTGTTGCGGCGGCCGGCGCCGGTCGCGGCGGCCGCGGCGCGGGCCTGGCGGCGGCGTCCGATGAACGGGATGCGGCCCTTCTCGACCTTGTCGCCGAGCATGGCCATCATGGCGGGCAGGACGGTCATGGAGCCGAGCACCGCGATCAGGACGACCTCGATGGTGGCGAAGGCGAAGCCCTTGAACACGGTCAGCCCGGACAGGAACATGCCGGCCATGGCGACCACCACGGTGATGCCGGAGATCAGCACCGAGTGTCCGGAGGTGGCGGCGGCGATGTGCAGGGCGGTGTCCCTGTCGCGTCCCGCGGCGCGCTCCTCCCGCTCGCGGCGCAGGTAGAACAGGCAGTAGTCGACGCCGACGGCCAGGCCCATGAGGAACATCACGGAGCTGGTCATGCCGTCGACCGGCACCACCTGGCTGGTCAGGGCCAGCAGGCCCATGGCGCCCACGCAGGCGGTGGCGGCGAGCAGCACCGGCAGCACGGCGGCCACGAAGGCGCCGAAGACGACCAGCAGGATGCCGAGGGCGACCGGCAGGGCGGTCATCTCGGCCCGGGCGAAGTCCTCGCCGAGGCTGTCGTTGATGCCCTTGAGGCCGGTGGCGGCGCCGTACTGGCCGAGGGTCACCGAGGCCTGGGCCTTGTCGGTCTTCTCGACGGCGTCGATGACGGGCTGGATGCGGTCGGCCGCGGTGTCCGGGTCGCCCTTGACGTCGTACTGGATGAGCGCGGAGTGCTTGTCCTCGGAGACCACGTGGCTGGTGTTCGGGTCGTGGAGGTTGGTGACCAGGCCGGTCGCCTTGATGGCGTTCACGGTGGCGGTGACGGCGCCCCGGAACTCGGCGTCGTCGGCGGTGAGTTTGTCGCTGTGCACCAGGACCAGCTCCGCGGCGAGCGGTGCCAGGTCGGCGTCCTGGAGGATGCGCTCGGCCCGGCCGGAGTCGCCGGTGCCGTAGTCCGCGTTGGTCAGGGTCTTCTGTCCCGCGGCGCCGCCCACGACGGTGACCAGGACGACCAGGACGATCCAGCCGAAGACGGCGGTCTTCCGGTGGCGGGCGCTCCAGTCACCGAGCGCGGCGGCGAAATTTCGATGACGTGCCATTACCTCTCCTGCGGTCAGCGGCGTTTGCCCCGTAGCCGCGGAGGCCGTGGGGGATTGTTGAAAACGCTAGGCGCTGATCAGAGGCCATGGAGCCGGTCGAGCTTGCAGCAAGCTGCGGCTGCAGAGTACTGCCACCCGGATCCGGACATATCAGGCACCGAGCGTGCGATTCCGCTGCTACATTTCCCAGCAGATCGATACCCGAACTCCCACGTTCCGAAGGGAACGTTTCGAAGGGAATTCGGAATTCCATCGAAAGGGAAAGCTGGGAGAGGGGGATTCGTGGATATCGCCATCGCGGCAGAGAATCTTGGAAAGCGTTACGGAAACCACCAGGCGCTCGCGGGAGTGGATCTCGAGGTACGGGCCGGAACGGTGCTCGGGCTGCTGGGCCACAACGGCGCCGGCAAGACCACCACCGTCCGGGTGCTGGCCACGCTGCTGGAGCCGGACTCCGGCAGCGCCCGGGTCGCGGGCTTCGACGTCGTACGCGAACCGCGCGAGGTGCGGCGGCGGATCGGCCTGGCGGGCCAGTACGCGGCGGTGGACGAGCTGCTCACCGGCCGGGAGAACCTGGTCCTGCTGGGCACGCTGCTGCGGCTCGGCCGCCGGCGGGCGCGGCAGCGGGCGGACGAGCTGCTGACCGCGTTCGAGCTCACCGGGGCCGCGGACCGCCCGGTGCGCACCTACTCGGGCGGGATGCGGCGCCGGCTGGACCTGGCGGCCTGTCTGATCGCCGCGCCGGACGTGCTGTTCCTGGACGAGCCGACGACCGGCCTCGACCCGTCCAGCCGGATGGTGCTGTGGCAGATGGTCCGCGAGCAGGTGGCCCAGGGGGTGACCGTGCTGCTGACCACGCAGTACCTGGAGGAGGCGGACTACCTCGCCGATCAGATCATGGTGTTCGCGGCCGGCCGCACCCTCGCCGAGGGCACCCCGGACGAACTCAAGCAGAAGGTCGGCGAGGAATGGCTGGAGGTGGCCGTCGCCACCGCCGGGGACCTGCCCGCGGCGCTCGCCGCGCTGGGCCCGGTGGCCGTGGCCAGCCCCACCGTGGACGAGACGGGCCACCGGATTTCCGTCCAACTGGCGGACAGGATGGGCGCCATCGCGGCCGCCGCCACGGCGCTGGAGGGCAGCGGGGCCGATGTCGTCGACTTCGCGCTGCGCCGGCCCTCGCTCGACGACGTGTTCTTTCACCTCACCGGCGAGAACAACAAGACCACCACCGCGGAGGACGGCTCATGAGCGGCGTGACGGCACCGGCGGCCCGGCCCCGGGTGGGCGCGGGCGGGCCGGCCGGGATCGGGGACGTGCTGGCCCTGACCGGCCGGCATCTGAGGCATCTGCGCAGAACACCGGAGAAGCTCATCGCGGTGGCCCTGACCCCGGTGGCCATGGTGGTGATCCTCGGCTATCTGTTCGCCAGTGTTATCACGATCAAGGACAACGGCGGTGTCGAATACCACGACTACGTCATGGCCGGGGTGTTCGCCCAGATCGGGCTCACCTGTGTCGGCATCACCGCGCTCGGCGTGGCCTCCGACCTGGGCAAGGGCCTGATCGACCGGTTCCGCTCGCTGCCGATGGCCCGCTCCTCGGTGCTGGTCAGCCACACCGCGGCCGACCTCGTCCCGGCGGCGATCAGCATGGTGGCGGTGGCGGGCATCGGCCTGCTGGTCGGCTGGCGCACCGACGCCGGTGTGCTGTCCGTGGCGGCCGGCTTCGCGCTGCTGCTGGCTTTCGCGTACGCCATGCTGTGGCTCGGCGCGCTGCTGGGGATGGTGCTGCGCAACATGGAGGCCATCAACGGCATCTCGGCGCTGACGCTGGTCATCCTCTCGTTCATGTCCAACTCCTTCATGCCGCTGTCCGGCCTGCCCGGCTGGCTGCGCACGGTGGTGGAGTGGAACCCGGTCAGCTCGGTGTCCGAGGCCTGCCGGGTGCTGTGGGGCAACGCACCCGCCGCCGGCGGCGACAGCCTGCCGATGCGGCATCCGGTGCTGGTCTCGGTCATCACGGTGGCCGCGCTGATCGCCGTACTGATCCCGGTGGCCCTGCGGACCTTCCGCACGGCGGCCGCGCGCTGACCATGGCGGGCCGCCGCCGGTCAGTCCGGTACCGCAGACCCGTCCACGCTGCCCTGCAGCCAGCCGCGCTCGCCGGCGATCACACCGGCCTGGAACCGGCTGCGGGCGCCGAGCTGGGTCATCAGCTCCGCGGTGATCCGGCGGGCGGTCCGCACCGAGATGCCCATCTTGCGGGCCACCACCTCGTCGGTGTGGCCCTGGGCCAGCAGGCTCAGCACGGCGCGGGCCTGGCTGGTGAGGCCGGTGTCCTCGTCGCGCCGCCGGGTGGCGCCGAAGGGCGGGGCGTCTTCCCAGATGTGCTCGAACAGCGCGCACAGGGCGGAGACCAGCCCCGAGCCACGCAGCAGCAGCGCCCCGACCGCGGTGTTGTCGGGGTTGCTGGGCACCACGGCGGCCCGCCGGTCGAAGATGATCATGCGCAGCGGCAGCGAGGGGGCCACCCGGACCCGGCAGCCGAGCTGGGTGAGCCAGTCCAGGTAGGACACCGTCTGGGGGTGGTTGATCACGCTCTCCAGATAGACGCAGCGCATGTGCACACCGCGCTCCAGGAGGGCCTGGTCGATCGGCTTGCTGGCCTGCCGGGACTCGGCCGACTGCCCCCCGCCGGTGGTGAACTCCATGATCTCGGAGGTGCAGTCATGGGCCAGCTCCTCGAGCCGGACCCGGACCATGTCGATGCCGTTCAGCTCCTCGACGTCCACGCGGCGCCGGTTCTGGACGGAGTCGACGTACTCGGCGACGATCTTGCTGATCGCGAGCCGGCCGGAGGTGATCTCCTGCTGCCGCTGGGTCAGTTCGACCTCCTGGCGGGCCAGCAGGGACACCAGGCTGATCTCCGGGTTGACCAATAAGAGCCCGCCGGGCCGCTGGTCCGACTGGCGCACCAGGGAGAGCCTGGCCAGTTCGTCCAGGGCGCCCCTGACCTGCTCCTCACTCCAGCCGAGCTGCGCGGCCAGCCCCGATACGCCGAGTTCGGGCTTGCCCAGCATGGCTCGGTAGACGCTCTCGGCCGCGGAACTGACACCGAGGATCTCCAGCACGTGTGTACCCCCTCGCCCCCCGCGCCCCCGCGCGTGATCGAAACCCACCCGTACGTCCCGATCATCATTCTCTCGCATGTTACGGCACGAACGGGGCCCGTCCGGGCAGCAGTTGAGTAATTCACCAGTTCTTCGGCAGCCAGGCATCGAGCCGTGAGAGGTGGCCATGTACATCGTCATGGGACGCATGGTGCGCGGCCGTACCATCGTGGACGCAGGGCAGCTACGAGCTTTGGTGTACGCCGCCGCCGAACCGGAGGACGGCCTGGAGCACGTCTACGCCGAGACCGATCTCGAGGGTGCCGGCGCCGTCCTCTTTCTGTGCGCCACTTCCGCGGAGCGGGCCGAGGCCACCGCGGTCCGTATCGTGGACCGTCTGCTCGCTCAGGATGAACTCCGCGGCTGGGAGTGGGAAGGCCGTCGAGGCGAAGCCTAGGGAATTCCCAAATCCCCTCTGGCATTCTCCGGCCATCGCAGGACCCTGACAGCGTGAACACATGACACCGGGTCTACGGGCGGTACAGACTCTTATCACCGGACGAGAATTCGAAACCCATTCTGGAATTCTCGGTTCCGACGACTCGAGAGTAACCACTACCCAGAGAAAAGGGAATACTCATGGCTGCCGCCAATCACACCCCGGCCCACTCCTCGGCCCACTCCTCGGCCCGCATGAACGCCTTCATCTCGCTCGCTTTCGGAGCCGTCATTCTCGCGACCGCCTCGGGCGCGCAGGGCGTCGGCTGGGACAGAGCGGCCGCCTCCGTCCCGGAGGTCGGCTGGGACAAAGTCGTCGCCTCTCCCGGGGTCGGGTGGGACCGGGGCGCGGGCCGGGACCCGGGGGTCGGCTGGGACCACGTCGTCGCGTCGCCGCAGGTCGGCTGGGACCTGGCCGCGGACCGGGACCCCGACGTGGGCTGGGACAAGGCCGCGGGCCAGGACCCCGACGTCGGCTGGGACATCGCGGCCGGCAAGCAGGACGTGGGCTGGGACTAGCGGCGATACGGCGATACGGCGATCAGGGGGAAGGTCTCGTGCCCATCATCACGACGCCGCAGGAGTTCAACGAGGAGGACCTCTTCGTGGACCTGCGGGAGATGTTCGGTTATCCGCTCTACCTGAAGTGCGAGGGATTCAACTTCGCCGGCTCAGTGAAGCTCAAGGCCGCCGCGTCCATGATCGAAGCAGCGGAGCGCGGCGGGCTCCTGGGCCCCGAAACGATCCTGGTCGAGTCCTCTTCGGGAAACCTCGGTATGGCGCTCAGCGTGATCGCCGCGGCCAAGGGCTACCGGTTCATCTGCGTGGTGGACTCACGGACCAACCTGTCCACGCGGCAGGTCATCGAATCGCTCGGCAGTGAGGTGCACGTCATCACCGAGCCGTCCGCCAGCGGCGGGTTTCTGGGGGCGCGCCTCGATTTCGTACGGGGTCTTTGCAGCACGGACCCGCGTTACGTCTGGCTCAACCAGCACGCCAACCAGAACAACTGGAAGGCGCACTACCGCACCACCGCGCCCGCCATCGAAAAGCAGTTTCCCGACCTGGACGTGCTGTTCGTCGGGGCGGGCACCACGGGCACGCTGATGGGCTGCGCGCGCTACTTCAAGGAGCAGCCGAACTCCCCCGTCACGGTCGTCGGCATCGACAGCGTCGGCTCGGTCACCTTCGGCGCGCCGGCCGGCCCCCGGATGATCCCCGGACTGGGCGCCGGTGTCCGGCCCGCCCTGTTCGACCAGCGGTACATCGACGACATGGTGCTGGTCCCCGAGATCGACACCATCCGCACCTGTCACACCCTGGCCCGCGGCGGCTTTCTGTTCGGCGGCTCCACGGGCACCGTCGTCAACGGCGCCGTCAAGTGGCTGGCCGAGCACCGACCCGGCCAGGACGTCACCGCCGTGGCCATCTCGCCCGATCTCGGCGACCGCTACCTGGACACCATCTACCGGCCCACCTGGGTCCAGGACGTCTACGGCCTGGACGCGCTGGAGCCGGCTCCCCGTCCGGGCGCCGTCACTTCAGGAGTGCACTGACGATGAGAGAGACCGCCCTTTTCGAACTGCCGCTCTCCGGTGCGCAACGGGAGATGTGGTACGCGCAGCAGCTCGACCCCGGCAACCCCGTGTTCACCATGGCCGACCACCTCGACCTGGACGGCCCGCTGGACCTGGCGCGGTTCGAGCGCGCCTGGTGGCGGCTGATCCACGAGACCGAGTGTGTGCGGGCCCGGTTCACCGAGCGCGACGGCGAGCCCGTGCAGACCATCCACCCGCTGGGCGAACGGACGCTCCCGGTACGGGACTTCCGCGCCACCACCGACCCCGACGCCGCCTCCCGCCACCGGATGCGCGAGGACCTGCGGCTGCCCTCCTCCCTGGGCGGCGACGCGTTCCACAGCGAGCTGCACCTGCTGGGACCGCGTCGGGTGCGGCTGTACGCCCGCGCCAACCACATCCAGATGGACGGCTTCAGCCGCGCGGTGTTCTACCAGCGGCTGACCGCGCTGTACGCGAACGAACCCGGGAACGCCCGCGACGACGGACCGGAAACGGGCGCGCTGCCGCCGCTGGCCGAGCTGCTCGCCGACGAGCAGGCGTACCACGCCTCCCCGGCCCACGCCCGCGACGCGCGCTTCTGGTCCGGGCGGTTCGACACCGACCCGGAGCCGACCCGGCTGTCCCGGCGGCGCCCGGCGGCCGCCCGCCACACCCTGCGCCGCACCGCCCCGCTGCCCGGGTCCACCGTGGCGCGGCTGGGCGAGCTGGCCTGGGCGGCGCGGGTCACCTGGCCCACGACGCTGATCGCGGCCACCGCCGCGTGGGCCGCCCGGGCCAGTGGCGACGGGGAGGTGCTGCTGACCCTCCCGGTGCCCGCCAGGACGGGGGCCACCGCCCGGGCCGTGCCCGGGATGCGCGCCAACTTCCTGCCGCTCGCCCTGAGCGTGCGTCCCTCGATGACCCGCGACGAGCTGCTGCGGCACACCGCGGCCGAGCTGCGGGCCACCGTGCGCCACCAGCGGTACCGCGGCGACGAGCTGCGGCGCGAGCTGGGCTTCACGGGCGAGGCGGACGCCACCTTCGGGCCCACGGTCAATGTGCTGGAGTCCGGGGCGGACTACGCCTTCGGCGAGGGGTGCACGGGCCGGCTGCACAACCTGTCCACCGGCCCGGTGCCCGATCTGCAGATCGTCTACCTGGACACGCCGGGCGACGGCTGGACGGTCCGCCTGGACGCCAACCCCAGCCTGTACACCGACGCCGAGCTGACCGCACACCAGGACCGGCTGCTGGCCGCCATCGAGGCCTTCGCGCACGGCGCCGACGACCTGCCGCTGGGCCGGGTCGACGTCACCCTGCCCGCCGAGCGCCGGCGGCTGCTGGTCGACTGGAACGCCACGACACGCACCGGCGGCTTCACGGACGTGGTCGAGCGGGTGCGGGAGCTCGCCGGGCTGACCCCGCACGCCACGGCCGTGGACGACGGCGCCACCCGGCTGAGCTACGCCGAGCTGGTCGCCCGCGCCGACGCCCTCTCCCACACCCTGGCCGGCGCCGGGCTCACCACCGGTTCACTGGTCGCGCTGGCCGCGGGGCCCGGCGCGGCCTTCGTGACCGCGGTGCTCGGCGTGCTGGGCGCGGGGGCGGGCTGGGTGCCGCTGGACGTACGGGCCCCGGTGGCCCGGGGAGCCTCCCTGCTGGCCGACAGCGGCGCGGGGGCGCTGCTGTTCGGCGCGGACCAGGAGGAGTTCGCCCACCAGGTGCTGGCCGCGTGCGGCAGCTGGGCTGATTCGATTTCGGGCCTCCGGGGCGCTACAGCCCCTGTCGACGGTCGACCGTGCTCGGCCCTTCGTACCTCAGGGCCTGCGCGCGCTCTCCCTTTCGACAGCGGCGCGCCCCTTTGGCCCCAGGTGATCCAGCTGGGCGGCGGAACAGAAAGCGGTGGCGCGGAGGGCAATGCCGCGGCGGACCTTCTGCCGGTGGCGGGCCAGGGCGACGACCTGGCTTACGTGATCTTCACCTCGGGCTCCACCGGCCGCCCCAAGGGCGCGATGGTCCATCGCCACGGCATGGTCAACCACCTCCTCGCCAAGGTCGAGGACCTGGATCTGACCGCCGACGACTCGGTGGTCCACAACGCGCCGGTGACCTTCGACATCTCCATCTGGCAGATGTTGTCCGCGCTCGTCGTGGGTGGCCGCACCCGGGTGGTGTCCCGCGAGGTGGCCGGGGACCCGCAGGCGCTGTTCGGCCTCGCCGACGCCGAGCGGATCACCGTGCTGGAAGTGGTGCCCTCGCTGCTGCGGGTGGCCCTGGACGAGTGGGACGCGGGGGCGGCCCGGCCGGAGCTGGCCGCGCTGCGCCACCTGGTGGTCACCGGGGAGACCCTGCCGGTGGACCTGTGCCGCCGCTGGCTCGCGTACTACCCCGGGATTCCGCTGGTCAACGCGTACGGGCCGACCGAGTGCTCGGACGATGTGACCCACGCCTTCATCCGCTCCGAGGACGACCTGGGCCCGGTGCGGGCGCCGATCGGCTCGGCGGTGCGCAACACCAGCCTGTACGTCCTCGGCGACGGGCTGCGCCCGGTGCCCGCCGGGGTGGCCGGCGAGCTGTACGTCGGGGGGTTCGGCGTCGGGCGCGGCTATCTGGACGACTCGCGCCGCACCGCGCTGGTGTTCGTCGCCGACCCGTACTCGCCGGTGCCCGGCGCGCGGATGTACCGCACCGGCGACCGGGTGGTGCACCGGCCGGACGGGCAGTTGGAGTTCCTGGAGCGCGTCGACCACCAGGTCAAGATCCGCGGCCATCGCATCGAGCTGGGCGAGATCGAGGCCGTGCTGCGCGAGGTGCCCGGCGTCGTCGACGCCGTGGTGACCGTGGCCGTGGACCGCGAGGGCAACTCCCGGCTGGCGGCCTTCCTGTCCGGCCCGGCCGATGTGGTGGCCGCGCGGGACCGGGTGGCCGGCGCGCTGCCCGACTACATGGTGCCCGCGGCGTTCGTGGTGCTGGACGCCCTGCCGCTGACGGTCAACGGCAAGGTGGACCGCAAGGCGCTGCCGGAGCCGGACTTCGCCGCCGCCGCGGCGGGCTCGGGCCGCGCCCCGCGCAATCCGCGCGAGGAGGTGCTGTGCCAGCTGTTCGCCGATGTGCTGAACGTGGAGCGGGTGTCGATCGACGACGACTTCTTCGGCCTCGGCGGCCACTCGCTGCTCGCCACCAAGGTGGTCAGCCGGCTGCGGGTGCTGCTCGGCATCGAGCTGCCCATCAAGGCCCTGTTCGACGCGCCGACCGTCGAGCGGCTCGCCGCCTCGCTGGACGGCGCCGGACAGGCGCGGCCCCCGCTCGTCGCGGTGGACCGCCCGGCCGAGCTGCCGCTGTCCTTCGCGCAAGCGCGGCTGTGGTTCCTCGGCCACCTCGACAACCGCGGCGCCACCTACCACCTGCCCCGGGCGCTGCGGCTGTCCGGCGAGCTGGACACCGCCGCGCTCGCCGAGGCGCTGGCCGACGTGGTCGCCCGCCACGAGAGCCTGCGGACGGTCTTCCCCGAGGCCGACGGGCGCGCCACGCAGCTCGTCCTGGCCCCCGAGGTGGCCAGGCCCGGCCTGCCGGTCACGGTGACCACCGAGGACGGGCTGGCGCCGCTGCTGGCCGAGCGGGCGGCCCGCCCCTTCGACCTGAGCGCCGAACTGCCCCTGCGGGCCGAGCTGTTCAGGCTCGACGACGAGGAACACGTACTGCTGGTCGTACTGCACCACATCGCCGGTGACGGCTGGTCGGTGCTGCCGCTCGCGCAGGACCTGCGCGAGGCGTACGCGGCCAGGCTGCGCGGCCGGGCGCCCGCGTACCGTCCGCTGCCGGTCCAGTACGCCGACTACACGCTGTGGCAGCGGGAGTTGCTCGGCGACGAGAAGGACCCGCAGTCCCTGGCCGCGCGGCAGCTCGCCTTCTGGCGCGAGGCGCTGGCGGGCCTGCCGGACGAGCTGGAGCTGCCCACCGACTTCCCGCGCCCCGCGCTGCCCTCCTACCGGGGCGGCACCGTGGACTTCCGCCTGGAGCCCGAGCTGCGCGCGGCGGTCACGGGGCTGGCGCGGTCCACCGGGGCCAGCGTGTTCATGGTGTTGCAGGCCGCGCTGGCGGCGCTGCTGGCCAAGCTGGGCGCCGGGGAGGACATCCCGCTGGGTACCCCCGTGGCGGGGCGCGGCGAGACGGCGCTCGAGGGCCTGGTGGGTTTCCTCGTCAACACCCTGGTGCTGCGCACCGACGTGTCCGGCGATCCGACCTTCCGGGAGCTGGTGGGGCGGGCGCGCACCGCGGACCTGGCGGCCTTCGACCACCAGGACGTGCCGTTCGAGGCGCTGGTGGATGCCGTGAGCCCCGCCCGCTCGCTGTCGCGGCAGCCGTTGTTCCAGGTGATGCTGGCCTTCCAGAACACCGCGCCCGCCGACTTCGGGCTGCCGGGCCTGACCACCACCATGGCGCCGGTGCCCACCGGCACCGCCCGCTTCGACCTGGCCTTCGAGCTGACCGAGGAGGACGGCCCCGAGGGCGCGCCCGGTGGCATCGCCGGGCAGCTGGAGTACAGCGCGGACCTGTTCACCGAGGCGAGCGCGGCGACGATCGCCGAGCGCCTGGTGGAGCTGTTGCGCAAGGCCACGGCCGAGCCGGACCGGCCGCTGAGCCGGCTGGACGCCCTGCTGCCCGAGGAGGCCGCGCGTGTCCTCGGCGCGTGGTCCGGCGGCGGCACCGAGGCGCCCGGGGCGGCCACGCTCCCCGAGCTGTTCGCCGCCCGGGTGGCGCGGGACCCGGGCCGCACCGCGCTGCTGGCCACGGGCACGGGCCCGGTCACGTACGGGGAGCTGGACGAGCGGTCCAACCGGCTCGCGCACCATCTGATCTCGCTCGGCGTGGGCCCGGAGGACACCGTGGCGCTGGTGCTGCCCCGCACCGCCGAGGCGGTGGTCGCGGTGGTCGGGGTGCTCAAGACGGGGGCGGCGTATCTGCCGGTGGACCCGGCCTATCCGCAGGACCGCGTGGACTATGTGATCGCGGACGCCCGGCCGGCGGCGGTGCTCACCACGGTGGAGCGGGCGGAGGCGTTCCAGCGCTCGGAGGGGGTCCTCGCACTGGACGCGCCGGAGACGGCCGCCCGGCTGGCCGCCGCGCCCGCGCACGCCCCGACGGACGCCGACCGGCTGCGGCCGCTCGCGCCGCAGCACCCGGCGTACGTCATCTACACCTCGGGCTCCACCGGCCGCCCCAAGGGCGTGGTTGTGCCGCACGCCAATGTGGCGGTGCTGGCCGCGCAGGGCGAGCCGTTCGGGGTGCGGGAGGGCACCCGGGTGCTGCAGTTCGCCTCGTTCAGCTTCGACGCGGCCGCGTGGGAGGTGTGCACCTCGCTGCTGACCGGCGCGGTGCTGGTGCTGGCGGACGAGCGGGACCGGGCGCCCGGCGAGCCGCTCGCGGCGCTGATCGCCGAGGCCGGGATCGACGTGGTCTGCCTGCCGCCGACCGTGCTCTCCGCCTGGCCCGAGGACCTGCCCATGCCGGAGGGGATCACGGTCATCACGGCGGGCGAGGCCTGCCCGCCGGAGCTGGTGGAGCGGTGGTCGGCCGGGCGCCGGATGATCAACGCGTACGGGCCGACCGAGACCACCGTGTGCGCCACCGTCAGCGAGCCGCTCGCCGGGTCCGTCAAGCCGCCGGTCGGCCGCCCGCTGGCCGGCACCCGCGTCCGGGTGCTGGACGCGGCGCTGCGGCCGGTGCCGCCCGGGGTCACCGGGGAGCTGTACGTGTCGGGCGCCGGGCTGGCCCGCGGCTATCTGGGCCGGGCGCGGCTGACCGCCGAGCGGTTCGTCGCCGACCCGTACGGGGAGCCGGGCGCGCGGGTGTACCGCACCGGGGACCTGGTGCGCTGGCTGCCCGACGGGACGCTGGACTACGTCGGCCGCTCGGACGACCAGGTCAAGCTGCGCGGCTTCCGGATCGAGCCCGGGGAGATCGAGAGCGCCCTGCTCGCGGACCCGGGCGTCGCCCAGGCCGCGGTGGTCGTGCGCTCCGGCCGGCCCGGGGAGAAGCGCCTGGTCGGCTATGTCGTACCGGCCGGCGAGGAGGCGCCCGACGCGGCGCTGCTGCGCGAGCGGCTGGCCGGGCGGCTGCCGGACCACATGGTGCCCGCCGCGTTCGTCACGCTGGACGCGCTGCCGCTGACCGGCAACGGGAAGCTGGACCGCGCGGCGCTGCCCGCGCCCGACTTCACCGCCCGCGCCACCGGCCGGGCGCCGGTCACGGCCCAGGAGGAGACGCTGTGCCAGGTCTTCGCCGATGTGCTGGGCCTGGAGCGGGTGGGCGCCGACGACAGCTTCTTCGACCTGGGCGGCGACTCGATCGTGTCGATCCAGCTGGTGGGCCGGGCGCGCAAGGCCGGGCTGCTGATCACCGCGCAGGACGTGTTCACCCACCGCACCCCCGCCGCGCTCGCGGCCGCCGCCAAGCCCGCCGCCGAACAGGTGGTGCTCGGCGCGGACGACGGGGTCGGCCGCCTCGCGCCCACCCCGATCGGGCTGTGGCTCCAGGAGCTGTCCCAGGGGGCCGAGTTCGCCGGGTTCCACCAGGCGGTGGTGGTCCGCACCCCGGCCGGCGCCACCCAGGCCACCCTGGCCGCCGCACTGCAAGCCCTGCTCGACCACCACGACGCCCTGCGGACCCGCCTGGAGGACACCGACGGGGCCTGGGCGCTGCGGATCGCCGAGCCGGGCGCGGTGCGCGCCAAGGAGCTGCTCACCCGCGTCGGGGTGGCCTCCCTGCCCGAGGAATCCTGGCCCGAGGCGGTGACCGGCTCGGCCGCCGCCGCCCAGTCCCGGCTCGACCCGCGCGAGGGCGTCATGGTCCAGGCGGTGTGGTTCGACGCGGGCCCCGGCCGCCCCGGCCGGCTGCTGCTGACGATGCACCACCTGGTCGTGGACGGGGTGTCCTGGCGGATCCTGCTGCCCGACCTGGCCCAGGCGTACGAGGCGGTCACCCACCGCACCCCGGTGGCGCTGCAACCGGTGGGCACCTCGCTGCGCCACTGGTCCGGCCTGCTGGCGGCCGAGGCGCGCACGGTACGGCGCGGGGCCGAACTGCCGTACTGGCGCGAGGTGGTGGCCACCCCCGACCCGCCGCTCGGTGGCCGCCGGCTCGACCGGGCCCGGGACACCACGGCCACCGCCCGCACCCTGCGGATGTCCCTGGACACCGCCACCACGGCGGCGCTGCTGACCGAGGTCCCGGCCGCCTTCCACACCGAGGCCAACGACGTGCTGCTGGCCGGGCTCGCGCTCGCGGTGGCCGACTGGCGGCGGCGCAGGGGCGAGGACAGCTCGGCCGTGCTGGTGGAGCTGGAGGGTCACGGGCGCGAGGAGTTCACGCAGGGGGTGGACCTGAGCCGGACCGTCGGCTGGTTCACCACCACCTGCCCGGTGCGCCTCGATCTGGGCGCCGTCGACTGGGCGGAGGCCTGGTCGGGCGGGCCCGCCGCCGGTCTCGTCCTCAAGGCGGTCAAGGAGCAGCTGCGGGCCCTCCCCGACCACGGCCTGGGCCACGGGCTGCTGCGCCGGCTGGCCCCGGACACCGCGCCCGAGCTGGTCGCCGCGGACCCGCCGCAGCTGGGCTTCAACTACCTGGGGCGGCTGCCCGCCCCGGTGGCCGAGGACTGGTCCGTCACGCCGGAGTCGGCATTGGTGGCGGCCGGCACGGACCCGGACCTGCCGCTGCCGCACGTGCTCGGGCTCAACGCCCTGACGGAGGACGGCCCGGACGGGCCCCGGCTGGTCGCCGCCTGGACCTTCGCGGCGGACCTCCTGCCGGAGGACGACGCGCGGCACATCGCCGAGGCCTGGTTCCGCGCCCTCACGGCCCTGGCCCTGCACGCCCAGAGCCCGGATTCGGGCGGGCACACCCCTTCCGATGTCGACCTGGTGGAGCTGAGCCAGGCCGAGATCGACGAGTTCGAAGACGAGATGGATGAGTGGTCCCTATGAGCGGAACCCAGATGCGACCGGCGGGCGAGGCCGCGCTCCGGCCGGCGAGACCGACCGCCAAGCGGTCCAACTTCCAGGACGTCCTGCCGCTGACCCCGCTCCAGGAAGGGCTGCTCTTCCACGCGGTGTACGAGAGCCAGGCCGAGCTGGACGTGTACGCCGTCCAACTGGTCCTGGACCTGTCCGGCCCGCTGGAGGCGGCACGCCTCAAGGCCGCGGCCGGCGCCCTGCTGCGGCGCCACCCGAACCTGCGGGCGGCCTTCCGCTACCGCGGGAACGGCGACCCGGTGCAGCTGATCCCGCGCGCCGTCGAGGTGCCGTGGACCGAGACCGACCTCAGCGGCCTGGCGCCCGAGGAGCGGGCCGCCGAGGCGCGGCGCCTGACCGACGAGGACCGGGTGCGCCGGTTCGACGTCCGCCGCCCGCCGCTGCTGCGGTTCATCGTGATGGACCTGGGCGCAAGCACCCACCGTGTGGTGCTGACCGCGCACCAGATGCTCTTCGACGGCTGGTCCATGCCGCTGATCGTGCGCGAGCTGTTCGTGCTGTACGGCGGGGACGCCGCCGGGAGCCTCGCCCCCGCCGCCCCGTACAAGTCGTATCTGACGCACCTGGCCGAGCAGGACCGGGCCGCGGCCGAGGAGGCGTGGCGCGAGGCGCTGGCGGGGCTCGACGAGCCCACGCTGGTGGCCCCGGCGGCGACCGGGCGGGCGGCGGGCCTGCCCGCACACCACGCGGTGGAGCTGCCCGCGGCGTTCACCGCCGAGCTGACCGCCTGGGCGCGCGGCCGCGGCCTGACCCTGAACACCGTGGTGCAGGGCGCCTGGGCGGCCACCCTCGGCGCCCTCACCGGGCTGCGCGACGTGGTGTTCGGCGGCACGGTCTCGGGCCGGCCGCCGGGGCTGCCCGGTGTGGAGACGATGGTCGGCCTGTTCATCAACACCCTGCCGGTGCGGGTGGACCTGGACCCGGCGCGCTCCTTCGCCGAGATCCTCACCGCGCTCCAGGAGCGGCAGACCGGCCTGCTGCCCCACCAGCACCTGAGCCTCACCCGCATCCAGCAGGCCGCCGGCGCCGGGGAGCTGTTCGACACCGTCCTGGTCTTCGAGAACTACCCGCTCGACCCGGCGCGGATGGAGCGGCCCGCGCCCGGGCTGCGCGTCACCGGCCTCGCGGCCAAAGACGCCACGCACTACCCGCTGAGCCTGATGGCACTGCCCGGCGAGCGGCTGCGGCTGGACCTCGGCTACGCCCCCGACCTGTACCCCGCCGAGGAGGCGGCCGCGGTCATGGACCGTCTCACGGGGCTGCTGCGCACCCTGCTCGACCACCCCGACCGGCCCTTCGGGCAACTGGACGCGCTGCTGCCAGGCGAGCGCGAGCGGGTCCTCGACCTGCCCGCCGACCCGGCGCCCGGGGACCCGTTCGCGGACGTGGTCGAGCGGGTGCGGGCGCTGGCCCGCGAGCAGGCGGAGGCACCGGCCGTCACCGACGGCCGGGAGACCCTGAACTACGAGGAGCTGGTGGGCCGGAGCAGCGCCCTGACCCGGGAGCTGACCGGCCGCGGCATCGGCCCGGGCGCCCTGGTGGGCGTGCTCGCCGCGCCCGGGGCCCGCTTCGTGACGGCGGTGCTCGGCACGCTGGGCGCGGGGGCGGCATGGGTGCCGCTGGACGTGACGGCGCCGATGGCCCGTACGGCCGCGCTGGTCGCCGACGCGGGGGTGGCGCTGCTGCTGACCGACGCCGAACACGCCGACCTGGCCGCCGAGGTGGGCGGCACGCTGCCCGTCCTGACCGTCAACGGCCACCAGGACTCACCCGAGGACCTGGCGCCCGTGGCCGGGGCGGGCGACGACCTGGCGTACGTCATCTTCACCTCCGGCTCCACCGGCCGCCCCAAGGGCGCGATGGTCCACCGCCGTGGCATGGTCAACCACCTGCTGGCGAAGGTGGCGGACCTGGATCTGACCGCGTGCGACACGGTGGTGCACAACGCGCCCGTCACCTTCGACATCTCGGTGTGGCAGATGCTGTCCCCGCTGGTCGTGGGCGGTCTGCTGCGGGTGGTGTCCAAGCGGACGGCGGCCGACCCGGCGGAGCTGTTCGGGATGGTCGGCCCGGAGCGGATCACCATCCTGGAGGTCGTGCCCTCGCTGCTGCGGGCGGCCCTCGACAGCTGGGACGCGGGCGCGCCGGTGCCGGACCTGACGCGGCTGCGCCGGCTGGTGGTCACCGGCGAGGCGCTGCCCGCCGAGCTGTGCCGCCGCTGGTTCGGCTGCTTCCCCGGCATTCCGCTGGTCAACGCGTACGGGCCCACCGAGTGCTCGGACGATGTCACCCACGCCGTGATCCGGGACGCCGGCGAGGTGCCCGGGGTGCGGGCGCCGATCGGGTCGGCGGTGCGCAACACCGGCCTGTACGTGCTCGACGACGGGCTGCGGCCGGTGCCCGCCGGGGTGCCGGGCGAGCTGTACGTCGGCGGGGCCGGGGTGGGCCGCGGCTATCTGCGCGACCCGCGCCGCACCTCCGCCGTGTTCGTCGCCGACCCGTACTCGCCGGTGCCCGGCGCCCGGATGTACCGCACCGGCGACCGGGTGGTGCGGCGGGCCGACGGGAGCCTGGAGTTCCTGGAGCGGCGCGACCACCAAGTGAAGATCCGCGGGCATCGCATCGAGCTGGGCGAGATCGAGGCCGTGCTGCGCACCGTGCCCGGGGTCACCGACGCGGTGGTGAACGTCGCGAAGGACACCCGGGGCGAGGGCCGGCTGGTGGGCTATCTGGCCGGGGCGGCGGATGTGGCGGCGGCGCGGGCCTCGGTCGCCGAGCGGCTGCCGGAGTACATGGTGCCGTCCGCGTTCGTGCTGCTGGACTCGCTGCCCCTGACCCCCAACGGCAAGGTGGACCGCAAGGCGCTGCCCGCCCCCGAGATCGCCACCTCGGCCGGGCGCGGCCCGCGCACCCCGCGCGAGGAGCTGCTGTGCCAGGCCTTCGCCGAGGTGCTGGGCCTGGAGCGGGTCTCCATCGACGAGGACTTCTTCGACCTCGGCGGACACTCGCTGCTCGCCACCCGGCTGATCAGCCGGGTGCGGTCGCTGCTGGACGTGGAGGTCCCGCTCCGTACGGTCTTCGAGGCGGCGACCCCGGCCGCGCTCGCCGCCCGGCTGACGGGCGCGGACGCCGCCCGGCCGCCGCTGACCGCGGCACCGCGCCGGGGACGGCTGCCGCTGTCGTCCGCCCAGCGGCGCATGTGGTTCCTGGGCCGGCTCGAGGGCCCGTCCGGCACCTACAACCTGCCCTGGACGCTGCGGCTCACCGGCACGCTGGACCGGCCCGCGCTGCGCGCCGCGCTCGGCGACGTGGTGGCGCGCCACGAGGCGCTGCGCACGGTGTTCCCCGAGTCGGCCGAGGGCCCGTACCAGCGGATCCGCCGCCGGGCGCGGATCACCCTGCCGGTGCGCCACATCGGCGAGGACGAACTGGAGGACGCGGTCACCGAGTTCACCTCCCGCGGCTTCGACCTGTCGCGCGAAATCCCCATCAGAGCCGCGCTGTTCGCCCTCGGGAAGCGGGAACACGTCCTGGTCACGGTCATCCACCACATCGCGGGCGACGGCTGGTCCAACGCCCCGCTGGCCCGGGACCTGAGCCGCGCCTACGCGGCCCGGCTGCGCGGCGAGGAGCCGACGTGGAGCCCGCTGCCGGTCCAGTACGCGGACTACGCGCTGTGGCAGCGCGAGCTGCTGGGCGACGAGAGCGACCCTGAGTCCCTGGCCGCCCGGCAGCTGGAGTTCTGGAAGCGGACGCTGGACGGACTGCCGGACGAGCTGGAGCTGCCCACCGACTTCCCGCGCCCCGCGCTGCCCTCCTACCGGGGCGGCACCGTGGAGTTCACCGTCCCGGCCGCCACCCACGCCCGCGCCGCCGCGCTGGCCAGGGAGTGCGGGGCGAGCCTGTTCATGGTGGTGCAGGCGGCGCTGGCCACCATGCTGTCCACGCTGGGCGCCGGGGAGGACATCCCCATCGGCACCCCGGTGGCCGGCCGCACCGACGACGCGCTGGACGACCTGGTCGGCTTCTTCGTCAACACCCTGGTGCTGCGCGGCGACCTGTCCGGCGACCCGACCTTCCGCGAGCTGGTGGGCCGGGTGCGCGGGACGGCGCTGGCCGCCTTCGCCCACCAGGACCTGCCGTTCGAGCGGCTGGTGGACGCCCTGTCCCCGGCCCGCTCGATGGCCCGCCACGCGCTGTTCCAGACGATGCTGGCGTTCCAGAACAACGCGGCGGCCACGCTGGAGCTGCCGGGCCTCACCGGCACGGTCGGCGCGGCCCGCACCGGCCGCGCCCGCTTCGACCTGGCCTTCGACCTGGCCGAGGTGCGGTCCGGGTCCGGGGAGCCGGGCGGGATCGCCGGGCGCCTGGAGTACAGCGCCGACCTGTTCACCGAGGAGAGCGCGCGCGTCCTGGCCGCCCGGCTGGCCCATCTGCTGGACCGGCTCACCGCAGCCCCCGACACCAGGCTCGGCGAGACGGACGCGCTGCTGCCGGGCGAGCGGGAGCGGCTGCTGGTGGAGTGGAACGGCGCGCCCGCCCATCCCGCGCATCCGCCGCTGTACGAGCGGTTCGAGGCGCGCGCGGCCGCGGACCCGGACCGTACCGCGCTGCTCCACGAGGAGCGGCGGATCGGCTACCGGGAGCTGAACGAGCGGGCCAACCGGCTGGCGCGGGCCCTGGTCGCGCGGGGCGCGGGCCCCGACCGGCTGGTCGCCATCGCCCTGCCGCGCTCCCCCGAGATGGTCGTGGCGGCGCTGGCGGTGCTCAAGTCGGGCGCCGCGTATCTGCCCCTCGACCCGGCCTACCCGGCGGACCGGATCGGCCACATGGTGCGGGACGCCCGGCCGGTGCTCGCCCTGACCGGCCGGGAGGCGGCGCGGGCGCTGCCGGGCCCGGACGTGGTGCCCCGTCTGCTGCTGGACGACCCGAAGGCGGCGGCGGAGGTGGCCGCCCTCCCGGCCGGGAACCTGCGGGCGCACGAGCGCCCGGTCCCGGCTCCGGGCCACGCCGCGTACGTGATCTACACCTCGGGCTCCACCGGCCGCCCCAAGGGCGTGGTCGTCCCGCACGGCGCCTTCGCCAACTTCCTGGCCGCCACCTCGCGCCTGCTGGACCTGGGCGCGGACGACCGGCTGGTGTCGGTGACCACCTTCGGCTTCGACATCGCCAACCTGGAGCTGTTCGTCCCGCTGCTGTCCGGCGCCACGCTGGTGCTCGCCCCGCCCGCCACCGTGCGGGACCCGCGGGAGCTGGCCGCGCTGCTGGTCGAGAGCCGCGCCACCATGATGCAGGCCACCCCGACGCTGTGGCACGCCCTGGTGGCCTCGCACCCGGGGGCGCTGCGCGAGGTGCACGCCCTGACCGGCGGCGAGGCGATCAGCCAGGACCTGGCCACGGCGCTGCGCGGGGCGGCGCGCAAGGTGACCAATCTGTACGGGCCGACGGAGACCACCATCTGGTCCACCGCCGCCGAGCTGGACGGCACCGGCACCCCGCCCATCGGCCGCCCGCTGGCCGGCAACCGGGCGTATGTCCTGGACGCGGCGCTGCGGCCGGTGCCGGCCGGGGTGACCGGCGAGCTGTACCTCGGCGGCGCGTCCCCGGCGCGCGGCTACCACGACCGGCCGGGGCTGACCGCGGGGCGGTTCGTCGCCGACCCCAACTCCCCGGTGCCCGGCGCCCGGATGTACCGCACCGGCGACCTGGTGCGGCGGCGGCCGGACGGCTCCCTGGACTACCTGGGCCGGGCCGACCACCAGGTCAAGGTGCGCGGCTTCCGCATCGAGCCGGGCGAGATCGAGGCCACGCTGCTGAGCCATCCACGGGTGGCGCAGGCCGCGGTGGTGGTACGCCGGGACACCCCCGGCGCGCCGGGCGAGCCACGGCTGGCCGGGTACGTGGTGCCGCGCGGCGAGCCGGGGATCGACCTGGCGGAGCTGCGGGCCCATCTGGCGGCCGCGGTGCCCGACTACATGGTCCCGGCGTTCCTCACCGAGCTGGAGCGGATGCCGCTGACGCCCAACGCGAAGGTGGACCGCAAGGCCCTGCCGGCCCCCGGGCTGCCCCGCGCGGCCACCGGCCGGGGGCCGCGCACCCCGCTGGAGCAGACGCTGTGTCAGGCCTTCGCCGAGGTGCTGGGGCTGGACCGGGTCGGCGCCGAGGACAGCTTCTTCGAGCTGGGCGGCGACTCCATCCGCTCCATCCGCCTGGTCGGCCGCGCCCGCGAGCTGGGCGTCGGGCTCTCCCCCGCCGATGTGTTCCTGCACCGGACGGTGGCGGGCCTGGCCACGGCGGCCACCGCGGCCGGGTCGGCGCCGGACGTGGCCGACGCCTTCGCCCGGGTGCTGCCGATCCGCGCCGTGGGGACGGGGGCGGGGACGCGGCCGCCGCTGTTCTGTGTGCACGGCGGGGTCGGGCTCTCCTGGCCGTTCCTGGAGCTGGCCGGCGCGCTCACCGAATTCCCCGTGTACGGATTCCAGGCGGGCGGAATCGTGTCCCCGGCCCAGCAGCCCGGCTCCGTACGGGAAATGGCTGCGGATTACATCCGGAGCATGCTGGAAATACAACCCGAGGGGCCGTACCATATTGTCGGGTGGTCTTTCGGGGCGCTGGTCGCCCATGAAATGGCCGTCAAATTGCAGGAGCAGGGGCGCGACGTGGCGCTGCTGGCGAATCTGGACGGCTTCCCGGCGGCGGAGCGCGACCCCGACGAGGACCTGAGCGACCAGGCGCTGCTGGCCCAGATCCTGCTGCGCTGCGGGCTGGACCCGCAGGGCGGCGCCGAGGGCGGCGGAAAGCTGGACGCGGCCGGGGTGCTGGCGCTGCTGGCCCGGGACGGCAATCCCCTCGCCGAGCTCGACGAGGCGCGGCTCGGCCATCTCCTCGGGGTGATCCGTCACTTCAGCGAGCTGGGCTCGGCCCACCGGCCGGGCCGCTACCGCGGAGACCTGCTCTTCTTCGCGGCCACCCGCGGACTCGCCGAATCCGCCCCGACCGAGGCCCGCTGGGCGGCGCACATCGACGGCGCGATCGTCCGCCACGAGATCGACGCCGACCACGACGGAATGCTGGCCCCGCAGCCCGCCGCCCATATCGCGAAAGTCATTTCCGAAGCGCTCGGCGACTGAGCCGAGAAGACTTCCCGAAGAGAATGGTGAATTTCTCCCGAGGGATGCCCATGTCAGAAAGAGGAGAGCGAGAGAGGACATCAACCGGATATGACAAACCCTTTCGACGACGAGACCGGAACCTTTCTGGTCCTGGTCAACCACGAGGGCCAGCACTCCCTGTGGCCCGCCTTCGCCGAGGTCCCGGCCGGCTGGACGGCGGTACTCGCCGAGACCAGCCGTGAGGAGGCCCTGGCGTATGTCGAGCGCACCTGGACCGATCTGCGCCCGAAGAGCCTGATCGAGACGGCCTAGCCCGCGACACCCGACCGAAGCACATCCCACCGACACACACCCGACCGACATACACCGGACCGACGCACACCCCACCCACGCGGACCGGCCCCGCCCGGGCCGGTCCGCCCGAGGGCACCACCCAACCCCCCACCCACCGCACATCACTTTCCGACGGAGGAATTCGCAATGAGCGCCATCACCATCGACACCGCGGCCGAGGACAAGGTCCGCGAGATCCTCGCCAACTCCCTCGACCTGGACGGCGAGGAACTGACCCGCACCGGGCTGTTCGTGGACGAGTACGGGGCCGACTCGCTGTGCGCGATCGAGATGCTGTCCGCCCTGGAGGTGGCCTTCGGCGTCACCATCGAGCAGGACGAACTCCAGAACATGATCCACTTCGAGGCGGTCCTCGAGGTGCTCTCCCGGGCCGAATCGCGATGACCGGCCGGCGAGTGGTGCTGACCGGACTCGGCGTCCTGTCCAGCATCGGCAATGGTGTCACCGAGTTCACCCGCGGGCTGCGCGAAGGCCGGTGCGGCGCCGGAGAGATCACCCTCTTCGACGCCACCGGCTTCCGCCGCCAACTCGCTCACGAGGTGCGGGACTTCGACCCGGCCGAGTGGATCCGCCACTTCCCGCTCGAAGAGCTGGGCCGGGCCAGTCAGTTCTCCGTCGCCGCCACCCGACTGGCGGTCCGGGACGCGGGGCTGGACCTGGCGGAGCTGCGCGGCCGGCGCGGCCTGGTCACCCTCGGCACCACCGACGGCGAGGCCAGGGAGCTGGACCAGCTCGTCGAGGCCGAACTGGCCGCGGGCGGCCCGGAACACCTGGCGCCCACCGCGGTGCGGCGGCTGCCCGCCCACCGGCTGGCGCTCGCCGTCGTCCGTGAGCTGCGGCTGCCGCGTGCGGTGCCGTCCGTGCTCGGCACCGCCTGCGCGGCGGGCAACTACGCCATCGGCGACGGCTTCGACGCCGTACGCTCCGGCGAGGCGGACTACGCGCTGGTCGGCGGGTCGGACGCACTGGCCCGCCGTACCTTCGCCGGCTTCTCCCGGCTCGGCCTGGTCGCCTCCGACCGCTGCCGGCCGTTCGACGCCGAGCGGGAGGGGCTGCTGACCGCCGAGGGCGCCGGCGTCCTGCTGCTGGAGCCCCTGGAGTCGGCGCTGGCGCGCGGCGCCCGGATCTACGCCGAGCTGCTGGGCTACGGCCTCAACTGCGACGCCCACCACCCGACCGCCCCCGACCAGGAGAGCGTCGCCCGCTGCATGGGCCTCGCGCTCGCCGACGCCGGGATCAAGCCGGAGGAGGTGGATCTGGTGTCCGCGCACGGCACCGGCACCAGGACCAACGACATCACCGAGACCCGCGCGATCCGCGAGCTGTTCGGCGACCGGCCGCCGCGCACCGTGGCGCTGAAGTCCATGCTCGGCCACTCCATGGGCGCGGCCAGCGCCCTGGGCGCCGCGGCCTCGGCCCTCGCCCTGGCCCACGGCTTCATCCCGCCCACCGTCAACCACCGCTCCACCGATCCCGAGTGCGGCGTCGACTGCGTGCCCAACCACGCCGTCGAGGCGCCGCTGCGGATCGTGGTCAACAACGGCCTGGCCTTCGGCGGCAACAACGCCTCCGTCGTCCTCGGCCGCTACGAGGAGGACCAGCGATGACCCCCGTACCCGCCAAGGAGGTCACCACCGAGGCCCGGGGCCGCCCCCGCACCGACCGCGCCGTCATCACCGCCTGGTCGGCCGTCTCCCCGTACGGCCTGGGCCGCGCCGCGTACGCGGAGGGGATCGCCGCGCGGCGCCCCACCGCGGCCGTGCCGGACCCGGCGGCCTGGCAGACGCCCGACGCCGGCGCCTGCCTGGTGCCCGGCTTCGACATCCGGCAGATCCTCGGCCGGGCCGGCACCCGCACCATGGACCGGGCCATGGGGCTCGCGGTCACCGCCGTACGCGAGCTGTTCGAGGAGGCCGAGGCCGACGAACACCCGGTGACCCGGGGGACCGGCACCGCGCTCGTCCTGGGCACCACCCTGGGCAGCGCGGCCAGCCAGCAGAACTTCAGCCGGGCCTCGTTCGTCGGCGACAAGCCGTACGACGTGCCGGCGCAGCTGATGCCGAACACCCTGATGAACAGCCCGGCCGGGGCCAGCGCCATCCGCTTCGGCCTCAAGGGCCCCAACACCACCCTGGCCGGCGGCCGTCCGGCCGCGCTGCTCGCCCTCGCCTACGCCCGCCGGCTGCTGGCCGCGGGCCGGGCCGAGCGGGCGCTGGTGGGGGCGGTGGAGGAGTACTCCGGGGCCCGTTCCTGGCTGGAGCGCCACAGCCGGGGCGCGGACGAGGAGCAGGGCGCGCCGCTCGGGGAGGGCTGCGCGATGCTGCTGCTCGAACCCGCCGACACCCTCCCCGAGGACCGGCCGGCGCTCGCCGAACTCCTGGCGATCGACGTACGGGTGGACGTCACCGGCGATCTGCCCGGCACGCTGCGGGAGAGCGTGCGCCACGCCCTCGCCGAGTCCGGTGTCACCCCGGACGAGGTGTGGGCGGCGGCCGGGGGCGGGCTGACCGGCGCGGCGGGCGAGGCCGAACGGACCCTGCTGACCGAGGTGTTCGGGCGGCAGGCCGCCGACCGGGCGGTGTGCCACGAGCTGATCGGCGACACCGCCTCGGCCCAGGCCGCCTTCCAGCTCGCCGCGGTCCTGGTCGCGGCGTCCGCCGACCCGGCCTCGGCCGGCCGGGCCGCCGTGGTCACCTCGGTGGACCGCGAGGGCCTGGTGGCCTGCGGGGTGCTGCGGCTGCTGGGCGGTGCCCGATGAGCCCCGCGACTCCCGCGACGCCCGGGGGCTCTGGGACCCCGGCGGCGTCCGCGACCTCCGGGGCCCCTGGGGCCCCTGGGATCCCTGGGACCCCTGCGGCGTCCGCAACCCCCGCGGCGTCCGCAACCCCCGCGGCCTCCGAGGCCCCTGCGGCCTCTGCGACCCCCGCGGCCCCTTCGGCCTCCGATGCCTCCGCGACCTCCGCCGCGCCGCCGGTCGCGCCGGCCCCGCCGGTCGCGCTGGTCAGCGGCGGGTCCCGGGGCATCGGCCGGGCGGCCGCGCTGCGGCTGGCCCGGGACGGCTACGCGATCAGCTTCTGCTACCGCTCCGACGAGGAGTCGGCCCGGCAGCTCGGCAAGGAACTCGCCGAGGTGGGGGCCGGCTCGCTCGCCGAGCGCCTGGACATCGCCGACGGCGAGGCCGTACGCGCATGGGTGGCGCGCACCGAGCGCGAGCTCGGCCCCATCGCCGTCGCCGTGGCCAGCGCGGGCATCACCCGCGACAAGCCGATGCTGATGATGTCCGACCAGGACTGGCGGGCGGTGCTCACCACCAACCTGGACGGCGCGTCCAACGTCTGCCGGGCCGTGCTGTTCCCGATGGTCAAGCGCAAGGCCGGCTCGATCATCACGCTCTCGTCGGTGTCCGGGGTCTACGGCAACCCGGGGCAGGGCAACTACTCGGCCTCCAAGGCCGGGATGGTCGCCATGACCCGGGCGCTGGCCAAGGAGGTCGGCCGGTACGGCATCCGCGCCAACGCGGTGGCCCCCGGGATGATCGAGACGGACATGACCGGCGCCCTCAGCGGCGACCAGCGGGACCGCGCCGTCGCGGCCGTCCCGCTGGGCCGGTTCGGCACCGCGGAGGAGGTCGCGGAGGCCGTGTCCTTCCTGGCCTCCGACAAGGCCGCGTACATCACCGGGTCCGTGCTCCAGATCGACGGCGGGATCGTGCTGTGACGCCGCCGCCCACGGCCCACCACGGCCCGCACCGCAGGGCCCCGGCCCGCCGCGGCCCGCACCGCCCGGCCCCGCCCCCGCCCCCGGTCCCGGTCCCGGTCCCGGTCCCGGCCCACCACAGCCTCACCCACGACACCGCCGTCCACCACAGCCTCGTTCACCACAGCCCAGCCCACCACAGACCCGTCCCCGCCCCGCGACTCACCAAGGAGCCGGCCTCATGACCATCCCCGCCACCACCGCGTCCGCCAACCTCACCCCGCTCGTCGACACCACCGCCTTCCCCGAGGCCCTGGACGGCGAGGTACGGGCCGCCCACCGGCTGTACGAGCACCTGATCGGCATGTGGGCACCAGGCGTCATCGAGGCCGCCCAGGACCTCGGCGCCTTCGCCGCCCTGGCCGTCGGCCCGGCCACCGCCGCCCAGCTCGCCGAGATCCTCGACACCGACCTGCGGGCCACCCGCGTCCTGCTGGACGGCCTGTACGCGTACGACGTCGTCCAGCGCACCAGAGGGGACGACGGCCAGGCCGTCTACACCCTCCCGGCCGAGCTGCACGGCGTCTTCGCGCCCCACGGGCTCTTCAGCCTCGCCGGGAAGATCGGCCACGACCGCAACGTCGCCTGGAACGCCTGGCGCCACCTCGCCGACAACGTCCGCTCCGGCGCCCGCGCCGCCGACGGCGCACAGCAGCTCAACCAGATATCGGAGGAGGACTACACCTCACTGGTCCGCGGCATCAACTTCTGGGCGCCGCCGATCACCCGGGCGCTGGCCGGCGCCCTGCGCGACCTGGGCTGGACCACCGGCCGCTCCGCGAATCTGCTGGACGTCGGCTGCGGCACCGGCATCTACAGCCACCTGCTGCTGCGCGAGTTCCCGGAGCTGACCGCCCGCGGCCTGGACGCCGAGCGGATCATCCCGATCGCCGCCCGGCAGGCCACGCAGCTCGGGGTCGCCGAGCGGTTCCGGGGCGAGGTCGTGGACTTCTGGAGCGAGGACTGGGGCAGCGGCACCGACCTCGCGCTGTTCGTCAACATCTTCCACCTCCAGACCCCCGAGTCGGCACGCGAGCTGCTGCTGAAGGCCACCAAGGGGCTGACGGAGGACGGGGTGATCGCGATCGCCGACCACATCGTCGACGAGGACCGCGGCGAGGGCTCGGTGCAGAACAAGTTCTTCCGGCTGTTCGCCGCCTCCATGCTGGCCACCGGCGGCGGCGACGCCTTCACCGTGCACGACTACGACCAGTGGCTGGCGGACGCGGGGCTGCGCCGAGTCGGCCTGCTCGACACCCCGATGCACCGGGTGCTGCTCGCCCGCCGCTCCTGACCGCCCGCGCGAACAGGCCACTCCGAAAGCCACCTCCCCCGCTCCCCGGCGCGACCCCGCGCGCCGGGGAGCACCCCTGAGGACCCATGCCGAGGGAGAACACACCATGCCCACCCGCCTCTTCACCTCCGAATCGGTGACCGAAGGCCACCCCGACAAGATGGCCGACCAGATCAGCGACACGATCCTGGACGCCCTGCTCGCCCAGGACCCCCGCGCCCGGGTCGCCGTGGAGACACTCCTGACCACCGGCCAGGTGCACATCGCGGGCGAGATCGCCACCACCGCCCGGAACATCGACATCGCGGCCCTGGTGCGCGCCTGCGTCCTCGACATCGGCTACGACCGCTCCACCATGGGCTTCGACGGCGCCACCTGCGGCGTCTCGGTGGCCCTCGGCGCCCAGTCGCCGGACATCGCGCGGGGCGTCGACCAGGCGTACGAGGTCCGCGACGGCTCCGGCGCGGTCGTCGACGACCTGGACCGCCAGGGCGCGGGTGACCAGGGCCTGATGTTCGGCTACGCGTGTGACGAGACCCCCGAGCTGATGCCCCTCCCGATCACCCTGGCCCACCGGCTGGCCCGCCGGCTGACCGCCGTCCGCAAGGACGGCACCGTGCCGTATCTGCGCCCCGACGGCAAGACCCAGGTGACCGTCGAGTACCGGGGCAGCAAGCCCGTACGGCTCGACACCGTCGTCATCTCCAGCCAGCACGCCGCCGATGTGGACCTCGCCGGGCTGCTCACCCCCGACATCCGCGCACGTGTCGTCGAGCCGGAGCTGGAGGCACTGCGCGCCGAGGGCGTCCGGCTGGCCACCGACGACGTACGGCTGCTGGTCAACCCCACCGGCCGGTTCGTGCAGGGCGGCCCGATGGCCGACGCGGGCCTGACCGGCCGCAAGATCATCGTGGACACGTACGGGGGCGTGGCCCGCCACGGCGGCGGCGCGTTCTCCGGCAAGGACCCCTCCAAGGTGGACCGCAGCGCCGCGTACGCCATGCGCTGGGTCGCCAAGAACGTGGTCGCCGCGGGCCTCGCGGACCGCTGCGAGGTGCAGGTCGCGTACGCCATCGGGAAGGCCGAGCCGGTCAGCCTCTTCGTGGAGACCTTCGGCACCGCCCGGGTGGCCGTCCAGCGGGTCACCGACGCCATCGCCGAGGTGTTCGACCTGCGCCCCGCCGCCATCATCCGCGACCTCGACCTGCTCCGCCCCGGCTACGCCCGGACCGCCGCCTACGGCCACTTCGGGCGCCCCGAGTTCACCTGGGAGCGCACCGACCGCGCGGCCAAGCTGCGCGCGGCGGCGGGCCTGTGACTGCGGGGGCCCGGTAGGAGCAACGTCTTGAGTTTGTGGTGAGTATCGGACAGCGACACGCCGTGGTGTCGGCGTGTCGCTGTCCGATACTCACCACACTCCGACTCGAGCCGGCCCCTACCGCCCCGCGGCGTCGGCGACTGCGTGGAAGAGCCGTTGCGGGTCCTCCGCGATCCGGTTGCACACATACAGCCACCACTCGGTGCCGTAGACGACGTACTCCCGGGTGGGGTGCCCCTTCTCGCGCATAGCGGCGACCCGATCCGGCCCCAGGCCCAGCAGGGTCTCGAACTCCCACGGCGCGGCCCGGTCATGGGCGCCGCCGGCCACCATCGACTCCAGTTCGCCGAGCAGGTCCCAGTCATGGGTGGCGAAGGAGCACGGGTGGCCGCCGTCGACCAGGGCCCGGGCGCAGCTCAGATACGCCTCGCGGAGCTCGCGGCTGCCGCGAGGGTAGGCGATCGTCTCCGGCTCGAAGAACGCCCCCTTGACCAGCCGGACCCGCCCGGGGCGGCGCAGCAGGACAGACGTGTCGTCGGCGGTCCTGTGCAGCCGCGCCTGGACAGTGACCCCGACGTGGTCGAACTGCTCACACAGCGCGCCGTGGACATCGAGGACCGCGTCGGTGCGGTCCGACCCCTCCGCCGAGATGATCATTTCCTGGCCGGCGGCGGCCGTCGCCTCGGCGATCCGGCGGGCGTTGCGCAGCGCCAGCCCGGGCTCCACGGCGAGCCCGATGTGGGACAGGTCGAGCGAGACGGAGGAGTCGTGCCCGCCCGCGGCCAGGCGCTCGCTCACGTCCAGGAACACGTCTGTCGCGGCGTCGGCCTGCGCGGCGTCCCGGCAGCTCTCGCCCATGTAGTCCACGGTGGCACGATGCCCGCGCCCGTTGATCGCGGCGACCTCCGCCAGCGCTTCGGCCACCGTCTCGCCGGCCACGTACCGGCGGGCGATGCGCCGCGCCAGGGGGCCTAGCATGGGGTCGGCCGGCACACGCTCCTTGAGCTTCTCGTCGAGCGCCAGCCGGCGGAGCACATCCGCGACCCGGCTGAGAAGATCGTCGTCGCCGGTCGCGCCACCGGTCGCATCCTTCGGGATCATGTGCCACCTCATCGCTGGGAACGGACGCGGGGCGACACTAACCGAACGATCGGTCGGTTGCAATCAGCATCTCGGATCGCAAACACGTGGGTCAGCGACGCATGAGCGCGAACACGCCCCAGCCGAGGTACTCGCGCTCGTACCGGGCGTAGCGGACAGGGGCGGTGGTCAGCTCGGCCCGCAGCTCGGCGGCCAGTTCGTCTTCCGGATTGCGGTCCAGCCAGCGGCGGATGTTCAACCACTGCGCCGCCCGGTACCGGTCCCAGCTGTCCTGGTCGGCCAGCACCATCTCCACCACGTCGTAACCGAGCCCGCCGAACCGCTCGATCAGCCCGGCCAGCGGCAGGAACTCCTCCTTGCTGCCGGCATGGCAGGCCTCGACGGTCCGCTGGTCCGGCGGCTCCAGCCGCCAGTACGGCTCGCCGATCAGCATCATGCCGCCCGGCCGCAGGCTCTTCCGCAACAGCTCCACCGTGCCCGGCACGCCACCGCCGATCCAGGTGGCGCCCACACACGACACCAGATCCACCGGCTCGTCGGCCACATACCCCGACGCGTCGCCGTGCACGAACACCACCCGCTCGGCCACTCCCAACTCGACGGCCCGCGCCCGCGCCTTGTCGACGAACACCGTGCTGATGTCCACCCCGGTCCCGGTGATCCCGTGATCACGCGCCCAGGTGCACAGCATCTCCCCCGACCCACTGGCCAGATCGAGCGCCCGCGTCCCCGGTTCCAGGCGCAACGCCTGCCCCAGGGCGGCGAGTTTCTCGCTGGTGAACGGGTTGTGGATGCGGTGGCTGTGTTCGCTGATGACGATGGAGCGTGGGAGATCCACTCGTGGTGTCCTTCTGTCGGATGCGGTCATGGCGAGTGGATCACGACACCGGCCGAACGGCAACGAAGACGAACTCCCTACCCGGCCGATCCGGCGCGTCGCGCACCTCCAGCGTTTCGAATCCCTGCGCCGCCAGATCCGCTTCGACCTCCTCCCGCTCCCGGAACCGCAGGGTCGACTCGGCCGTCAGCACCTCACCGTCCGCCGCGAACACGTAATGCCACCGGAACGACACCAAGGGCCCGGCGACCTCGGTCACCTCGACCCAGCTCTCCACCGCGCCCACGCCCGGTATCTCCGTGACCCGGTACGAATCCTCGCGATTCCACTCCTCCCAGGCCCGCTTCGCGGGATCCCGCGTCTCGAACACCAGATGCCCACCCGGCCGCAGCGCCTCGTAGGCGCCCCGCAACGTCCCCCGCCATGCGTCCGGATCGACGATCTGCTGGGCGACGTTCGCCGTCATGGTGGCGAGATCCACCCGCAGCGGCGGCAGCGCCGTGGCGTCCCCGCAGATCCACCGCACCCGCTCGCTGCCTGGCTTGCCCCGCGCCACGTCGAGTGACGCCTGGGCCGGGTCAACACCCACGACCTCGACTCCCCGGTCGGCCAGCAGCAACGCGAACATGCCCGTCCCGCAGCCGATGTCCAGCACCCGCCTCGCCCCGAGCTTCTCCGCGAGGTCGAGGTAGGCGTCCAGGTCCCTGCGGTCGGGATCGAGCGGATCGTAGATCGCGGCCAGCCTCGGGTGCCTGAACTCCTCATCAGCCATGCGCCCGAAGGTAGAGCAACCGGGGTACGCCTCACATCGCGATTCCGGCCCGCTTCGCGAGCCTGGTCAGGCGCGGATTGCTGCGCTTGTGCAGGGACGTCAGCACCCGCGTGAGTTCCAGGCTGGTCGGGTGGACGGCAGCCATTTCGGGCGCCACGGTCCATGCCTTCTCCAGGGACTCCAGCGTGCCGTCCCGGTCCCCGAGGGCCAATTGCGAGCGTCCGATATTCATGTACAGCGGCCCCACGCGGGTGGCCGGAAGCGTCAGCCCCGCGCGAAGCAAGTCCTCTGCCGTGTCGAGAGCTTCTCGATGCCGCTCCATGTCGGAAGCGGTGGAGATGACGTGTGTGGCCGTATTCTCCTGGCCGAAGTGGATTCCGTGCTCGGCGATGTCCTCCGGGAATTCCTCCGCCGTACGCCACGCGGCCGCGATGTGCTGGTTCGTGGTCTGCTTGTCCCTGAGGCGCCCGGCCAAGGTCAGTCCGCGAAGATGCAGGAGGCCCAGCCCAAAGGCCCGCTCGCGCCCTCGAAGAGAGGATTCCGCCCGTACGATGGCACGGTCGACAATGGCCAGCCCTCCGGCGAAGTCGCCCGAATTCAAGAACGTACCGGCATCGTCCCGCGCGGCCACAATGGCCGCGATCGGATCCGCCCGTTCAGCGGCCAGGCGCTGTTTCATCGTGGCCAGTTCCGCCAAGTGCATCCACCGGTGCCGGGCGGCCAGCCAATAGACCACGCTGTAGACATCGGCGACGAGGGTCCAGTCGCTCGGACGGCCCGTCGCGTGCGCCTGGTTGGTCACCTTCACCAGCAAGGGTGGCAGCTTCGCCGATACCTCGGCCAGTTCGCTGTTCCACCGATTCCGATTGAGGCCATCCACCTCAAGCGCCAACCTCTCCGGATCGCGTGGCGGTTCTCCGGGGAGATCGAATCGCCGAATGGCGTAACTCAGTTCGGAGAGGTCCGCTTCCGGTGTCCGGCCCAGCACTTCATCAAGCGTCAGGCCCATCGCCCGGGCCACCGAGGCGGCTACGCTCTGCGTCAAGGCTCGGTCCCCCACTTCGATTTTGCTGAGGAGGGAGACGGACACCCCTGACCTGCGAGCCAGCGCCACCTGGCTCAACCCGCGATCTTTACGGAGCGCCACGATGTTGGCGCCGGGTCCGGGAACATTCGCGCCGTTCATGTTTCCCATGGTCCCACTCCCACAGCGGTAGACGGGGTCAGTGTGCAAGAAGTGTGCAACTCATGGTCAGCGGCGTGGCGTTGACTAGGCATACAGGACCCCCGCGACCGTTGCAGCGGCCCGGGGGCATGGCCGATCTGAAATGAGCAGAACGACAATGCAATTCGTACCACGATCACTCGGACGAGTGAAAAAGGCCCTGTTCGGCCGCCGAACCGCCACCCCCGAACCGCAGCCGACCCCCACTCCCCCTCCGACACGCACCACCGCCCCCACCCCCATGCCACGCCCCGTGTCACACGCGGAGCAGACACGCTTGCGACTGCCCCGGATCCCGCTCGGGTGGACCATCCCCCTCATGCGGGACACCGACCCGGCGCCCCCGTACATCCCGCCCTACACCCCCGCACGGGCGGGGGCCGGCCGGTGACCGGCCTCCACGACACCACGACGGACGCCGAACAGGCCGCCGCCGAACTCCGGTCCGCGTTGGCCCTCGCGGGCGTCGAGGCGCTGAGCATCGGCTGGTCGGCCGTGGGCGGAACGTCGCCCCTGAGCCTGGTGCACATCAGCGGCATCCGGCCGGACGCCGCGCGGGCTCTCGCCAACGCCGTCAGGAGAGGGACCCACACCAGACGCGCCCGGCCCGTACTCCTCCCCCAAGCCACCGCCGAAGACCTCAGAGCGGCTCTCGACCCCCTCTGGTTCCGCCCCTGCCGCTGCGAGGAGCGCACCGGTATCCCCTGCCCGGAGAAGTCGGAGAAGCGGCAACGCCCGCGCCTCCGGGGCTCGACGACGCCCGGCCCGTGACGGCGGGCCCGCGACGCAATTGTCCAGGTCGGCCCCTTCCGGCCTGGACGGACGCCAACGGGCACACGTGGTACTGCGGTTATTGCGCGGGATGGGGCGAGGTCACCTGCCCCGACTGCGGCGGACTCGCGGGATGCGTGACATGCGGGGGCACGACCAAGGTCCCGTGCGTGGTGTGCTCGTCGGGCCAGTGGCCCAAATGGATCCCGTAAAACAGAATGAAGGAGCAAACGATGAGGTCGCAGATCACCACGGCCGCTGACGGCGGCAACGGAGACAAGCTACCGGGGCAGCCCTACCCCGGCCCGCACCAGCCGCCGTCTCCGGACGGTGGCCCCGGCGTCCCCAACCCGCCCAAGACGCATGAGGACACCGCCCCGTGACCCCGCACGCACACCAGGAGCGCCCCGGCCGTACCGAGCTGGGGCGCGTCCTCATGTCCGCCGGTGTCCTCTCCCCGGACTGGGCACCCGCGTTCCAGGCGGTACCCCGCTCCGCGTTTCTGCCCGACCTGATGTGGCCGTTCGATATGCACACCGCCCGCAGCATCGCCGTCAGCAGAGCAGATGACCCGGCTGGATGGCTGAGGTACGCGGACTCCGACGCGCCCATCGTCACGCAATGGGACGACGGAAAACACTCGGGTACGGAACCGGGCCGGGTGTCCACCAGCTCCGCCTCGATGCCGAGCGTCGTGTTCTCCATGCTCCGTGACCTGGACGTACGGGTCGGTCACAGGGTGCTGGAGATCGGCACGGGCACCGGCTGGAACGCCGCGCTGCTGGCTCACCGGCTGGGCGCGGAGAACGTCGTGACGGTGGAGGTGGACGAGGCGGTGGCGGCCACGGCGAAGGCGACTCTCGATCGCTTCGGCGCACCCGTGCGCGTGGTGCACGGCGACGGCCTGGAGGGCTGCCCGGATGCGGCGCCGTACGACCGGATCCTCGCGACCTGCGGACTCCGGTCGATCCCGTTCGCATGGGTACGGCAGTGCAGACCGCACGGGGTCATCGTCGCCCCCTGGGGCACGCACTACGGCAACGGGGACGCCGTGGCCCGGCTGATCGTCGCGGACGACGGACACAGCGCGTCGGGCACGTTCACCGGACCGGTCGAATTCATGAAACTCCGGGCGCAGCGCCTTCCGCCCGTGGTGCACACCGACTACGTCCCCGGCAGCGTGGTCCACGCCGACGAGTCGTCCACCACGATCACGGAAGCCCAGTTCGTGGCCGAGCGCTTCAGCCCGCAACGCTTCGCGCTGAGCCTCCTGGTCCGCGACTGCCGACACGTCGTCGCCGAGAAGGAGGACGGGGCGCGCCCGGTGTGGTTCTACGGGCTCACCGACCGCTCATGGGCCTGCGTGCAGTTCCGGGACGGAGCGGCTGCCCGCGTGTGGCAGTCGGGCCCCCGCCGGCTCTGGGACGAGGCGGAAGCGGCCTACCGGTGGTGGGAGGAGGAAGGCCACCCCGGCTTCGACCGCTTCGGGCTGACCGTGGACAGGCGCGGTGAACGAATCTGGTTGGACTCACCGGACAATCCGGTGCCCGCCCGTGCAGGCAGGTAGCCGTCCCCCGGGAGGTGGTTCTGGCGACGGTCAGGTGGGCCTGAGGCCGATGTCGGGCACTTTGTGGTGAGTATCGGACAGCGACACGCCCTGGCGTAGGCGTGTCGCTGTCCGATACTCACCACAAACAGGCTTTCGGCCGGGCCGCTATAGTGGTGGCCGTTCACCAGACCAGGCGACATCTGCCTGATGCAGGGTCGGCCCGACCGATCGGCGGCCGCGGTTCACCGCGCGGTATCTACCCCGGTTGTGGCATCAGCGGACGACCCTCGGCGTTCGGCGGGGACGGGCCCCGCGGCGCTACCAGGCAGCGGAAAGTAAGTACTCGATGGGGCGCCCCACCAAGGCCGCGTCTTTCACCCCTGCCCGCATCGGCTACGGCGCGGTGCTGCGCACCCCCGGCGCCCGGGCCTTCCTCGTCCCCGCGTTCGTCGCGCGGTTGCCCTACGCCATGCTCGGGCTCGGCATCGTGCTGCTGGTCGCCGGCACCACGCACTCCTACGGCCTCGCCGGCACCGTGGCCGCCGTGGCCGCCGTCGCCCAGGCGATAGCCGGTCCGCAGATCGGACGGCTGGCCGACCGGTACGGGCAGGCGGCCGTGCTGGTGCCGGTCGTCGGGGTCCACGGGGTTGCCGTGGCGGCGCTGGTCGGGCTCGCCCTCGGCGCGGCCCCTGCCTGGGTGCTCTTCGCCGCGGCGGTCGCGGCCGGGGCGTCCGTGCCGCAGATCGGGGCCATGGTGCGGGCCCGCTGGGTGCATGCCCTGCGGGAGGGGCCGCCCGCCGCTCTCGCCACCGCCTTCGCGTTCGAGTCGGTGACGGACGAGTTCACCTTCGTCGTCGGGCCGGTCCTGGCCACGGCGCTCGGCACCGGGATCGCCCCCGCGGCCGGGCTGGTCGCCGAGGCGGCCCTGACCGTTGTCGGTGGCCTGCTCTTCGCGGCCCGGCGCGGCAGCGCGCCGCCGGTGCGCCGCCGTGAGCGGACCCGCCAGGCCCCCGCGCTCGCCTACCCCGGCGTGCGGCTGCTGGCCGGCTCGCTGCTCGGGGTGGGCTCGGTTTTCGGCGGGCTCCAGGTGTCCATGACCGCCGCCGCGCAGGCGGCCGGGCACGCGGGGCTCAGTGGCGTGGTCTACGGGCTGTTCGCCTGCGGCAGCATGGGCGCCGGCGTCGGCTACGGCATGGTGCGCTGGAAGCGGTCGGTCGCGCACCGGATGCTGTTCTCCTTCGCCCTGCTGGCCGTCGGCTGCGCCACGCTCTGGGCGATGCCCTCGCTGACCTCCCTCGCCGTGGCCGGGTTGTGCTGTGGCCTTGCCATCGCGCCCACCCTGATCTCCGCCTACACCCTCGTGGAGCAACTGGTGCCGAGGGGGGCGGCCACCGAGGCGTTCACCTGGCTGACGGGGGCGATCGGTCTCGGCCTGGCCATGGGCTCCGCCGCCGCGGGCCGGGCCGTCGACGCGCACGGCGCCGCGGCCGGGCTGCTGGTCCCGCTCGCCGGCTCCGCGGCCGGCCTGGCCGCGCTGGTCACCGGGCGTCGCCTTCTCGCGCCGCGACCCCGCTCTACGCGCCCCGTCGCGACCGGCGGAGGGGAGCGTGCGGCGTCCCTCTCGGATCTGTAGCTCACGGGTCGGATGTCCAGCTCACGGGTCGGTGGCGCGCCTGGGCACCGCTGAGCGGCGCCGCTGAGGGGCACCGCTGAGGGCGCGGGTGCCCCGCACGTTGTGGGCCGCTCAGTGCGGGCGCCCGCCCGCCACGCCTCCGGCGGCGCGGTATCCGCCCGACCCGTCTTCGGCCACCCGGTCTCCGGCCGGCGGGGCTCCGGCCGCCACACCTCCGGCGGCGCGGAGGGCACGGGCCCCGATCGTACGCAGGTGATCGCGTAGCTCCGGCGGCTCGTGGACCTCGAAGTCGCAGCCCAGCATGAGCAGCCGGGACGCCAGCCACTCCAGCGTGTCGGCGCGCCCGTGCAGCTCGCAGCTGTTCTCGTCGATCGGCCGCACCTCCTCCGGCGCGGCGCCGAGCCGCTCCGCGACCCGGGCGGCGTTGAGGCGGACGGTGGCGCGTACCTCGTAGGTGGGCGCGAGGGAGTACATGGTGCGGGTGACGAAGGCGGCCGCGTCCTTCTCGGGCAGTTCGCGGGGCGGGACGCGTACGCCGGTGGGCTGGAGGCGGGTCATCCGGTCGGCGCGGAAGATCCGCCAGTCGTCGCGTTCGTTGTCGTACGCCAGCAGGTACCAGCGGCGCCCCGCCAGCACCAGTCGGTGCGGCTCGACCAGCCGGCTGCTCCGGCTGCCGTCCCCGGCCCGGTAGGCGAACCGGAGCCGTTCACCGCCGGCCACGGCCGCGGCGGTCACGGCGAGGTCGTGCGGGTCGACGGCCGAGGGGCTCTCGGTGGCCAGCGATTCCGTGGCGGTCCGGAAGGCGCCGACCCGGTGTCGCAGCCGGGACGGCAGCACCTGCTCCAGTTTGGCCAGGGCGCGCAGGGACGCCTGCTCGATACCGCTCACCGGGTTGCCGACCGCCGTGCTGAGCGCGACCGCGAGGGCCACGGCCTCCTCGTCGTCCAGCAGCAGCGGCGGCATGGCCTTGCCCGCGGCGAGCCGGTATCCCCCGGCGGCTCCCATGCTCGCCTCCACCGGGTATCCCAGCTCACGCAGCCGGTCGATGTCCCGGCGGACCGTGCGGGGGCTGACCGCCAGACGGTCCGCGAGCTCGCTGCCGGGCCACTCGCGCGGGGTCTGCAACAACGACAGCAACGCCAGGAGCCGGGCGGAAGGGGTGCTCATGGCGTCCATCATGCCGGGGCATCTAGGTCAGGATCCGGCCTAGACGACTCCTACAGTCGCCGCATGAGCGATGAACTCCGCCCCTTCCGTATCGACATCCCCCAGTCCGACCTGGACGATCTGCGCGAGCGCCTGGCCCGCACCCGCTGGCCGAGGCAGCTGCCCGGCGAGGGCTGGAGCCGGGGCGTGCCCCTGGCCCACCTCAAGGAGCTGGCCGACTACTGGTGGGACGGCTACGACTGGCGCCGACAGGAGGCGCGGCTGAACGCATTCCCCCAGTTCATGACCGAGATCGACGGCCAGGACATCCACTTCCTGCATGTCCGCTCGCCGGAAGCCGACGCCTTGCCGCTGATCCTCACCCACGGCTGGCCGAACTCCTTCGTCGAGTTCGCCGAACTCATCGGCCGTCTCTCCGACCCCCGCTCGCACGGCGGCGACCCGTCCCAGGCCTTCCATGTGGTCGTCCCGTCCGTGCCCGGCTTCGGCTTCTCCGCGCCCCCGCGCGAAACCGGTTGGAACGTCGCCCGGGTGGCCCGGCTCTGGGCCCGGCTGATGGACCGGCTCGGCTACGACCGCTACGGCACCCAGGGCGGGGACCTCGGCGCGTACGTCGCCCCCGAGGTGGCCAGGGCCGCACCGGACCACGTGGTCGGCGTGTACATCACCGCCGGGCTCGGCATTCCCACCGAAGGCGACGTCCCCGAGCTGACCGAGGAGGAGCGCACGGCCTTCGAACAGCTCCAGCAGGCGGACTGGACGAACGGCGTCCCCCACCACGCCCTGCTCCGCGCCGCCCCGCAGACCTTCGCGTACGGCTGGCACGACTCCCCCGTCGCCGCGCTGGCCTGGATGATCCAGAAGTTCAAGGAGTTCACCGTCGCCGACAAGCTCCCCGAGGAGCTGATCGACCGCGATCTGATCCTCACCAACACGACCCTCTACTGGCTCACCGACACCTTCGGCTCCTCCTCCTGGCCCATGTACGACAGCACGGGCTTCGGCTGGCCGGAGGGCCAGAGGGCGGCGCCGACCGGCGTCTACAGCGGGGCTCCCGGGATCCGGCGGCTCGCCGAGCGGCACAACACCATCGTCCACTGGCCCACGGACAACCCGGGCGGCCACCACTTCCTGGCCATGGACCAGCCCGACGCCATGGCCGCCGACATGCGCGCCTTCTTCGAGAAGGTCCGCTAAGAGGTCGCGCAGACAGGCACGGTGATGCCCAAGCAGCGAGGCAGGTAACAGGGCCCAGACGATCACGGAGTTGCGACGCTCTGTGATCATGGATGGTGCCCTTCTCAAGCACACCCCCTCACGCGACGGCCACCGTTTCGGCCTGCCACGCGCCCGGGCGAATGCCTGTCGCCTTCCGGAAGAACACCGAGAAGTTGGACGCGTCGGGGAAGCCGAGCGTGTGGGCGCAGGCGGCCGCGGTGAGGCGGTCGTGCGCGAGGAGCCGTTTGGCTTCCAGGACGATCCGATCGACGATGTATGCCTTCGCGCTGCGGCCGGTGACCTGCTGCACCGCTCTTGAGAGGGTGCGGGGTGCGTATCCCAGTGTCCGGGCGTAGTAGCCGGCGTCGTGATGTTCCCGGAAGTGCGCTTCGACGCTGGACCGGAACAGTCGGAACACCGGATTGATCGACCGTGCTTCAGCGTGGGGGGGGCCGGAGCCGGGCGATGAGCGCCGAGAGCAGGATCTCGGGCAGCTCCGTCGAGACATCCCCGGGTGGGGCGGATGCTTCGAGGAGGAGATGGTTGCGCGCGGTGTCGACGTACGGCCAGTCGGCGTCGGAAACGCTCCAGTGTGCGACCAGGTCGGGGGACGCGACGAGCTCCCGGGTGGCGTGGGTGACCGGCGCGGTCGGCACGAACAGCACGACGTGCCCAGCCACGCCGGCGATGTCATCCCATCGGTGCACAGCTCCAGGAGCGACCCACACCGCGGACCGGTCCTGGAGCGGGTGTCGCTGGAAGTCCACGGTGACGGATCCGTGCCCGGCATCGACGACGGCGAGGACGTGGAAGTCGGCACGCTGTGTCCCGCCGTCGTTCAGCTCGCGAAGGCGGTCGAACGTCATGGTTTCGACAGCGGCGGCGCGGCGTCCGACGGGCTGGTAGGTCATCTGCCGGATCACCGTCATCTGTCCAGTTTCCACCATCAGGCGACCAGTCATGCCGATGCCCCGGCACAGCGGCGGAGATTCAATGAACACACAGAACAACCGCCCCGGGACACTGATCGGGAGAGTCACGATGAAGACGACGCAGCAGCCGCTACTGCCCGCTTATGACCACCGGCCGGGGACCGGACCGACCCTGGTGTTTCTGCACTACTGGGGTGGATCCGCCCGCACCTGGGACCTCGTCGTCGACCGCCTCGCGGGACGCGACATGCTCACTGTCGACTTCCGCGGGTGGAGTCGCTCGAGCAACCTGGCCGGCCCCTACACCCTCCGCCAACTCGCCGACGACACGCTCGCCGTGATCGCCGACGCGGGCGTCACCGACTACGTCCTCGTCGGACATTCCATGGGTGGCAAGGTCGCGCAGCTCATAGCGGCGACCCGGCCCGCCGGCCTCCGCGGGATCATCCTCGTCGGTTCCGCTCCGGCGAAGCCCGCCGCAGGGATCACTCCCGAGTACCGGGAAGGCCTTTCCCATGCCTACGACTCAGACGAGTCCGTCGCCGGCGCACGGGATCACATCCTCACCGCGACCGAGCTGCCCGAATCGATCAAGTCGCAGATCGCGACCGACTCGCGGGCCGGCACCGACGCCGCCCGCACGGAGTGGCCACTGCGCGGCATCGCGGAGGACATCTGCGAGCACACCCGCATGATCAGCGTTCCCGCCCTCGTCGTCGCCGGAGAGAACGACCGTGTCGAGCCCGTCGACGTGCTCGTCGACAACCTGGTGCCCTACCTCTCCGGAGCCGACTTCGCGGTGATTCCGAGCACGGGTCACCTGATCCCGCTGGAAGCTCCGGCCGACCTCGTCGACGCAATCACGGCCTTCGCACCAACAGCCTGACCATCCGCGCGGCCTGAAAATCGACTCCGTCCCCGATCACACGCCAGACGCCCCGCCGCGTGACAGCGTGATGCTGCGGCCCGGATTCAGAACCCGCCGGGGCCCACGTTGTGCCTCGTGGCGTTCGCGGTGCTCAGCCCCCGCGCGAGTCCCTGGGCCGCCGCCGCACGCTCCAGCGCCCCGCGCTCCCCCGAACCGCCTCGGCGCCGCAGTACGGCCAAGCACACTCCGACCACGGCCGCGCATGCGACCACCATGGAAATCACGAAGAGCATGTGTCCCCCGTCCGGCTGGTGGAACCGTCCTGTGGTCCCTCCGTGCTCTGTATTGTCGGCTGCCGCCCGCTCGCAGGAAAGGGGAATCGCTCAGGGCGCGTCAGCCGGATCGAGCCGGAGCACAGCCGTCTTGTGGACGTGCCGGGCGATCTCGTCGACCGGTGCGTCCGGCTCGAACGGCAGCAGCGGGCCCCGGTATCCGGCCTGGGGCAGATACACCGCGAGCGCCCACCGCGGCCTCGCACCCCTCGACCATCACCGGCCGGCGCTCGGTGTCGCCGCCGTCGGCCGCGTCACGCTCGACGCGGCAGCGCGTGGCGGCCTGGAGGTTGCGGACCCAGTCCCGCGACCGCGCCGCGGTGCTGCACGCCGCGGACGCGCTGTTCCGCGCGGAGGGCGCCGACCGTGTGACGCTCGCCCGGATCGCGGAGGCCGCCGGAGTCGGCAAGGCCACGGTCCTACGGCACTTCGGCACCCTCACCGGGGTGGTCGAGGCGGTCATCGCACCCCGGGTCGCCGCCCTGCGCGACGCCGCGAGCAGCGGCCCCCCGCCACTGCCGGCCGACGCCCGGCCCCGGCGCACCAGCCAGCCGCGGCGGCGCCGTGCGGCGGACCGCGGCCGTGTGGCAGGCGGAACACCGGGTCCCGTTCACCGTTCTGACCGGCCGCAGCGGCACGCCGCACGAGATGGTCGGCCTGAGCCGGAAGATCTTCGGTTCGATGCAGCAGTCCGGGAGCGTCCTGATCGACTCCGGGGGCGTCGTCCGCCACGCCCACGGCGCCACCATGCCCACGGGCGCCCTGGACAGGAAGGGGATCGCTGCGGCCCTTGCCCGGATGCGCGCCGCCCGGCCGGCGCGGTGACGATCGGGTCAGGCTCGGCTTGTGCGTCGGTACAGCAGGAACACGACTGCGGCGACCAGCAGATAGGCGGGCACGAGCAGTACCGCGTCGGGCGTCGTCTGGCTCGCCGACCAGCCGGCGCCGCGCCGGTCGCCCTCCAGGGTGACGCGGTTGACGGTGAGAAAGGTCAGGTGGGTGCCGATGGAGGCCCAGAGCGGGGCCTGGCCGACCGCGGTCCGGGCCGCGATGAGGGTCAGCCCGAAGACCGGGAGCAGGACCAGGTAGGAGGCGGCGTCCTGCCCCGGTGGCACGACGCCGATGGGGGCGGGCTCGGCGCCGGTCAGGCGCGCGGTCGCGGCGTACGCCACCGTCGACGCGCCCGGCACGAGCAGAAAGACGGCCGTCGTGCCGAGTGCCGAGGCGGCGCCGCCGAACCGCCCGCGCAAGGCGGTCCAGGTGTAACCGCGCAGCGTGGTTTCCTCGGGCAGGGCCTCCAGCAGGAGCGCGATCACCGCGTTGGACGCGAGAAAGCCGATGAGCGGCACGGGGTCCGGGCGCGACCAGCGCAGCAGGCCCCCAGCCGTCCCCGCGCCGATGACGAGCACCGCCGACGCCATCGTCACGCCCACCCCGACGGAAAACGCTCGCAGGGCTGCGCCGGCGCCGCCGAAACCCAGGGCGTCGAGCCGGCTTCGACGCCGCCGTACCGCCAGGGTTACGGGGACGACCGCCAGTGCGCTGACCAGAGCGGCCGGGACCAGCCGGGCCGCCGTGCCGGTGAGACCGATCCTTTCCGCGGCGACCGAGCCCGCGGCCGTGCCGACGCCGAGCGCGGCGGCCATGAGCAGGCCGCCGAGGAGAGCCCTGGCCAGGGCGCTGGATCGGGAAAGGGCGGTCTTCCCGCCCGGGTGCTGCCTCGTCATTCGTCCGTCCTGGCTGAGCTGGTGATCTTCCGCCGTGCTTCCGCCAGTCTCGGTTCCGTTTCGGCCGCGTGCGTCGTGTCCGTAGATGAGATGCGCGTACATCGTTCGACGTACCGAGGAGCAGCGGCAGCCTGTGGCGGGCTCTCCCTGGCCACGAAAGGGGGCCGGGTCCCGGGCCGGCCCCTCACGGGTGGTGGCGGCACCCCGCCGCTCCGGTGTCGGACCCCCATGTCATCCTCGGATCATGAGCGACCTTGAGACGGCCACCCCCGCCGAGTGGGACGACCTGATCGACGAGTGGGACGAGATCCGCCACGGCTTCTACCTCGGCGACGCGCCGGCCATGGTGCTGAGGTGCGCGAGGAATCTGGAGGCGAGCGTGGCGGCCGGCGGGCCGGACGCGGCGCTGTGGACGCTCGGGCTGGTGCTGACAGGCCCGTATGTGATCTACGCCCGCCCGGACGCGGCGGCCGAGGCGCGGGTGCTGGAGGCGATGGGCGCGGTCGAGCGCACCCTGGGGCAGGTCTCCTGTGCGCATGAGGCGCATCCGTGTGATGACGTGTCCGACGCCGACCTGGACAACTTCCGGTACGTCCTGGAGATGCTGGCCCACCCGGAGCGGGACGCCGACCATGAGGCGGCGCTGGCCGACGAGGAGAACTGGCCCGACGAGGAGGGGGCTCAGTCCTGGTTCGAGGGCCGGATGACGCGGGAGATCTGGACCTGCCCGCGGAACCTGGCCGGGTTCGCCCGCGCCTTCCCCGGCTGAGGCGGCATCACCCCCTCGCCAGGCGCGGCCCCTAGATCGGCAGGGCGCCCTTGAAACGCGCGTTGGGGGCGTCGGGGTGGGTGGTGGCGAGCCAGCCGTGGCCGTGGGTGTCCTCGATGGGCATGGGGCCGGGTTCGACGGAGAGGTGGTCGGCCGCGATGCCCGCGTCGGACACGCCCTCGGCGTATTCCTCGTCGATGCCGTTCGCCGCGTCTTCGATGTAGCTCATCTCGAAGGGCAGCGGCTTGCCCCTGAACTCCGGGTAGTCGTAGGTGCCGTAGCTGCGCACCCTGCGGCCGTCACGGGCGACGTACCACAACGAGCCGGAGTGGTAGGGGTCGATGACGTAGAAGTGCGCCTCCCCGCACCGCTCGCTGAGCCTGTCGGCCAGGAGGAATCCGTCGCATTCGTCCACGAACGCGTTCCCCCACACCAGACGCCACTTCCCGGTCGGCGGGTCCCCGCGCCAGTTGTCGAACTCCGGGGTGATGAAGACCCGGTAGGCGGTCTGCTTCTCGCCCCGGGAATCCTCGAACTCGAGGGAGTCGGCGGCCCGGGTGGCGGCCTCCACGCCCGTCACGACGGTGGCCGGCCGGAGGTCGTGCAGCCCGAGAGCGGATACGGCGTCGTCGAGCCGGTCGGCCGGGAAGGCCAGCCAGCGGCCGGCGTCCAGGGGGAGTTCCACCCGGCCCTCGTCCAGCAGCTTGATGCGCACCAGGCGTTCCACGGCGCGCCGGTCGGCCTCGTCGAGCGCCTCCGCGCCGCCCAGGTCGGCCAGCGCCTCCAGGGCCTTGCCGCGCAGGTGCCCGGGGCCGTGGCGCCGGATCTCCCGGAGGCGGGGCAGCGCCTGGCCGCCCAGCCGCTTCAGGACGGACTCGGCTCCGAACCTCGGGCTGTCCCGTCGCGTGTCGCGGACATACGGCAGGAGCCTGTCGACGCTCCGGGCTCCGAGCGCGACCAGGCCGTCCTCGGCAGCCCTCCGGACCTCGCGGTCCCGGTCCGAGAGGTCACCTATGAGGGCGTCAATGGCGTCTGACATGGGACACAGCCTAGGCGTGGCGGACGCGGCAAGCCCGTCCGACCCTGACGCGGTCTCCCGCCCGGCCCTGACGCGGTCTCCCGCCCGGCCCTGACGCGGTCTCCCGCCCGGCCCTGACGCGGTCTCCCGCCCGGCCCTGACGCGGTCTCCCGCCCGGCCCTGACGCGGTCTCCGGCGCGCCCGGGAGGGGTCGGCGGGCCCCCGCCCTGCCGGCCCCTCCGGGCCCCCTGCCCCGCCGGCCCCTCCCGGGCGGCCGTCGGGCGCCCTCAGCAGCAAACCGGCGTGTCGGCGGTCACTCCGGCCACCGTGCCGGGCGGCACGGTGAGCCAGGCGCCCTGCACCGGGCCGGCCGCCGTACCGGTCGGCGCGGCGGCTGACGCCGACGGCGAGGCGACGGCGGGTACGACCGCCGCGCTCAGGGCCAGGACGCTTCCCGCGAAAGTCGTGGCGATCTTTGCTCCGATGCTCATGGGCGTCTCCCCTTGGTCGGTGGTGCATGAGCCTGTCAGTGGTGCATGAGCCTGTCGGTCGAACCGTGCCCAAAGCTTGCGCGAACCTTGAACCGGCAGGCCGTCGCCGGAAGGACGAGCGGGCGTCAGCTCACCAGGTGGTAGTTGCCCGCGACCGCCAGGAAGAGCACCGCGGCGAGCGCCACCGCGCTGTAGTGGAGCCTGGCCGCCCAGCCCCACCAGCGGCGCCACCAGGCGATGACGGCGCACACCAGGACCGCCGCCGTGGTGCCCAGGGCCGCCTTCACCAGGACGGGGACGAGCTTGAGCATGGGCGAGTCGCCGAGGAAGACGGTCTGGTTGAGGGAGTTGGGGTCGGCGACCAGGAGGGCGAAGCAGCCGGTGGCGACGGTCAGCAGGACGCCGGTGGTCCAGGCGAGCAGGCGGGCGAGCCGGGCACCGGCCGGGGCGGCGGAGGCGGAGCCGCGGCGGAGGGAGACGAGGGCGCCGAGGGTCCAGGCGGTGACGGACAGCAGGAGGACGCCGAGGGAGCCGAGGAGGAGCTGCTGGTGCAGCACCGGGGACTCGTACCAGGGCAGCCGCTCGTAGGCGACGGTGGGGTCGGAGGCCAGGAAGAGCTTGCCGTCCTTGAAGGCGAGGCGTTCCTGGCCGCCCTTCTCCTGGAAGAGGCCGTCGCCGACGCGCACCCAGTGCTGCTCGGTGACGCCCGGGTCGCGGCTGAGCGGGCCGGTGGTGGTGAGGGTGGAGTCCGGTCCGCTGGTGACCCGTACGGAGCTGGTCAGGGCGGCGGCCCGGGTGAGGTCGGAGTGGCTGGTGCGGGTGGAGCGGTAGAAGCCGGCGAACTCGCCGGTCTCGCCGGGGCGGGTGACGGCGGGGCGGCGCGGGGTGCCGAAGGTGTGGTCGGCGACGAGGTTGACGAGTTCCTGGCCGGCCCAGGAGGCGCGGCCGTCCTCGCCGTCGCCGTTGTAGGCCACGTAGACGCCGGTGTCCCGGTCGGGGAGCAGCGCGAGGTTGTCGTGGAAGCCGGGGATGTCGCCGTCCTTGACGAGCATGCGGTGGCCGTCCCGGTCGCGCTGTTCGAGGATGTAGCCGATGCCGGGCAGGCGCGGGTCGTTGGCGAACTGGCGCTGCTGCATGGCCCGGGTCAGTGTCGCCCCGAGCACCCGGTGGCCGTCGAGGCTGCCGCCGGCGAGCTGGGCGAGCATCAGCCGGCCCATGTCGGTGGCGGTGGTGACGGCCGCGGCGCCGGTCGGGGTCCAGGCGCCGTACTGGCCCTCGGCGGGGACCTGCCGCTTGCCGTCGGGGCGGTAGCCGCCGGCCCGTTCGGTGGCGATGGCGGCGGGGTGGGGCTGGGCGAACGAGGTGCGGGTCATGCCGAGCGGCCGCAGGACGTGGCGGTTCAGGTACCCGGCGAAGGGCTCGCCGGAGACCAGCTCGACCAGGTAGCCGGCCAGGGCCACTCCGTAGTTGTCGTAGCTGGAGACCTCGCCGGGCGGGCGCACCCGCCGGGGCTGGTGTTCGGCCAGGCTCTCGCCGAGCCGCTCGGCGTCCTCGGGGTGGGCGGTGGCACGGCCGATGATGCTGTTGTCGAACCCGGCGGTGTGGGTCAGCAGGTCGCGTACGGTGACCGGCCGCCCGGGGTAGGTGTCCTTGATGGTGAAGGCCGCCTTGTGGCGGGCGAGATACCGGTTGACGTCGGCCCGCAGGTCGAGCTTCCCCCGCTCGACCTGCTGGAGCACCGCCATGGCGGTGAACACCTTGGCGTCCGAGCCCATGAAGAACCCCGTACGGCGGGCGTCCACCCGGGTGCCGCGGTCGATGTCGGCCACGCCGTACCCCTTGGCCAGCACCTGCCGCCCGCCGGAGACCACGACCACCGCGGCGCCGGGGATCCGGTAGTCCTCCAGTTGCCTCTCGACGATGGAGTCGATCAGGGCGGTGAGGCTCCGGGGCCGTGGCGAGCCGGGCGCGGCGGAGGCCGAGGCGGCCGTCCCCAGCACGGTCATGAGGACGGCGAGCAGCAGGGACACCGCCGCGGTAGCGCTGCGTCGAGCGTTCATTTACCGGCTCCTTCACTCACAGAGGGACGCGGGGGACATTTCTCGTATGACGACAAGTCAACTCGCGGCGCGGCGGTAGGCCGAGGGCCCTGGGTGGCGTCTTGTGGGGGACCTGACTACACCCCCCGAAACGCCACCCGGGTCCAGTGCCGGGGCGGGCGCACCACGGCAGACTGAAGGGCACACAGCGGCGGAAGGGCCGCACCGAGGAGGGGGTTACGAGATGAGCGTCATGAGCGACGAGAGGACCGGCGGACGGCAGGCCGGCGGCAGCGGCCCCTGGCCCGTCCGGGGGGTGCGCGCCATGGGCCGCGGGCTGGCGCTGGCCGCGCTCGCTCCGTGGGAGGTGCTGCTCTTCTGCCTGATGGTGACCGCGATCTCGCTGCTGGGGGTCGGCATCGGGGTGCTCCTGGTGCCCGCCCTCGCGGTGGCCCTGCGGGGAACCACGGCGATCACCCGCCGGCTGGCCGGGCAGTGGTCGGGGGTGGAGATCGAGGACCCGTACCGGCCGCAGCCCGCTCCCGAGCCGGGCTTCAAGGGCTTGATGCAGCGCAACCAGTGGATCCTCACCGACCCCGCGACCTGGCGCGACCTGGCCTGGACGCTGGTCAGCCCGGTGGTCGGGCTGGTCATCGCGGTGCTGCCGCTGGCGCTGGTGGGCTGGGGGGTCTTCGGCCTGATCATGCCGCTGGTCTGGGAGGACATCGCGGACGGGGGCGGCAACAACTGGTACGCGATGATCAAGGTGACCAGCGACGGTTCCGCCCTGATGGCCGCGGCCCTCGGCGTCCCGATCATCCTGGGCGGCCTGGCCGCGGGCCCGCACCTGATCCGGCTGCACGCCCTGCTCGCCAAGTCGCTGCTGGCTCCCACCGAGATGTCGCGCCAGGTCCGCCACCTCACCGAGACCCGCACCGACGCGGTCAACACCTCTGCCGCCGAGCTGCGCCGCATCGAGCGGGACCTGCACGACGGCGCCCAGGCCCGGCTGGTCGCGATGGGCATGAACCTGGGCGTGGCCGAGCGGCTGCTGGCCAAGGACCCGGAGGCGGCCCGCGCCATCCTCGCCGACACCCGCCAGGCCTCCGCCACCGCCCTGAACGAGCTGCGCGACCTGGTCCGCGGCATCCACCCGCCGGTGCTCGCCGACCGCGGCCTGGCCGACGCCGTCCGCGCCCTGGGCATGGACAGCCCGCTGGAGGTCGAGGTCAACGCCGAGCTGCCCGGCCGCCCCGAGGCCCCGGTCGAGTCCGCCATGTACTTCGCGATCTCCGAGGCGCTGACCAACGCGGCCAAGCACGGCGAGGCCCAGCGGGTCACGGTCGAACTGTGGTACGAGACCGGCCGGCTGCGCGCCCAGGTCAGCGACGACGGGGTGGGCGGCGCGGACCCCTCCCGCGGCACGGGACTGCGCGGCATGGAGCGCCGGCTTGCTACTTTCGACGGTGTCCTTGCCGTGACCAGCCCGACGGGCGGTCCGACGACACTGACCATGGAGCTGCCGTGCGTGTTGTCCTCGCCGAAGACCTCTTCCTCTTGAGGGACGGGTTGGTCAGGCTTCTGGAGGCATACGACTTCGAGATCGTCGCCGCTGTGGACACCGGCCCCGACCTCCTTCAGGCCCTCGTCGAGAAACGTCCGGACGTGGCAGTCGTCGATGTACGACTCCCCCCGACGTTCACCGACGAGGGCCTTCAGGCCGCTCTGGAGGCCCGCCGCCGGATCCCCGGCCTCCCGGTCCTGGTCCTCTCCCAGTACGTGGAGCAGCTCTACGCCAAGGAGCTGCTGGCCGACGGCACCGGCGGCATCGGCTATCTGCTCAAGGACCGCGTGTTCGACCCGGACGAGTTCGTCGACGCGGTCCGCCGGGTGGCCGCCGGGGGCACCGCCATGGACCCCGATGTCATCGCCCGGCTGTTCGCCGGCACCTCCTCCTCCGCCGCCGACCCCCTGGCCCGGCTGACCGCCCGGGAACGGGAGGTCCTCGGCATCATGGCCGAGGGCCGCTCCAACGCCGCGATCGCCGAGCGGCTCGTGATCACCGAGCGGGCCGTCATCAAGCACACCTCCAACATCTTCGCCAAACTGGACCTGCCGGTCTCGGACGACGACAACCGGCGGGTCCTCGCCGTTCTGGCGTATCTGAAGTGACCCCGGGGCTCACCCGAAGGCCGGACTCACGACAGGCGCAGCGCGCCGAGCACCGGGCGCGCCGCTGACGCGCCGTCGGTGCGCAGCGCGACGGCGGCGGCGTAGCCGGGCGGGGCGGGCACGTCGGCGAGGGACCAGCCGGGCGGGGTGGTGGAGCCGGGCGGGGCGAGGTGGTCGGCCAGGCCGACGTGATGGGTCCTGAGGCCGCCGGGCAGGCCGGTGCCGATGCCCTTGAGATAGGCCTCCTTGCGCACCCAGCAGCCGAGGAACGCCTCCGCGCGCCGCGATTCGGGCAGCGCCTCGATCGCCGCCTGCTCGTCGGGGTGGAGCTGCCGGGCCAGGCCGCTCACCACCGTGCCGTCGCGCCGCTCGTTGTGGGCCTCGATGTCGGCGCCGACGGGGGCGTCGGCGAAGGCGTACAGCGCGGCGTCCTCGGCGTGCGAGAGGGAGAACCGCAGCCGCTCCCCGCCCGCCACGGCGGGGCGGCCGTGCGGCTTGTCGCAGTCGGGCATGCCGCACGTCTCACGGACGAGCTCGACCTCGCCGGGGGCGATCCCCAGATACGCGCCGAGGAGCACCCGCAGCCCCACATGGGAGGCGACATAGCGCTCCCGCAGGGTGTCGTCGCGGAACCGGGTGGCCCGCTCGCGCTCCCGGGCGTCCAGCATCCCGGCGCACTCGGCGGCGGCAGCGGCGGCCGGCGGGATCCGCAGCAGCCACACGGCCACCTCGGCCCCGGAGGGGCGGTCCGCCGGCCGGGGCAGGTCCCGGACCGGGCCCCACGCCTCCTCCGCCACCCCGCTCACGGCCGGCTCAGAGCCTGTGTACGACACGATTCCGCTCTCCCCCCGCAGCGCCGCTCCTGACCCGCCCCGCGCCGGGGCGGCTCCAACATCCTTGCCCGCGGCAGGGGTTGGCGCACGGAAGGCACCCGGTGAATTAGGACACGTTGGCTCCGGGCCGGTCCGCCCGGCGGGGGGCGCCACTACGATCGCGCACAGTCCGGGCACTTTCCGTAATGGAGGTTTGCGACATGGCGACGGGGATCTGGGCGAAGACGGCTTCCGCGCTGGCCCTCCCGGTGGCTCCGCTGTACGGCGCCTTCCTCTCGTACTTCATCTACCACCCGCCCCGCAGACCGCACCACAAGAAGCCCGCGGACGTGGGTCTGACCAGCACGGACGTATCCGTGCCGGTGAGCGGCGGGCGGCGTCGGCTGCATGTGTGGCTGTGCCCGGGCGACCCCGGCCGGGTGGTGGTGCTCGGCCACGGCCTGGGCCTGAGCAAGTCCGCGAGCCTCGCCCAGGCCCGGCTGCTCGGTCAGGCGGGCTACACGGTCGCGATGTTCGACCACCGCAACCACGGCAAGAGCGGCGCGGACCGGGCGTGCTGGGGCATGAGCGACCGGCACACCGACGACGTGGCAGCCGTGGTGAACCACCTGCGCGGGATGGACGAGTACGCCTCGGCACGGATCGCCGTGTACGGCTTCTCCATCTCCACCTTCCCCTCCTTCTACATGCTGAGGAGGGACGGGGAGCGCCCGGTCGACGCGCTGGTCCTCGACAGCGGCCCGTCGCTGGAACTGCGGCCGCTGTTCCGCAACTTCGTCGCCGCCGACGGGCTGCCGGTCCCCGGCCCGCTGCGCCAGGGGCCGTCCCGGAAGGTGCTGGAGAAGGTCGCGTCGTCGCTGGCCGTGGCGATGCTGCGGGTGCAGTGGCCGCCCGCGGTGCGGGGCGCGTACGAGACCACGCCCATGCTCATCCTGGCCGGCGAGAGCGACACCATGATCCCTGCGGCGGGGGTACGGGCGCTGGCGGAGCGGTATCCCCGGGCGGAGGTGCACACGCTGCCGGACACCGGGCATCTGCAGGGCGTCAAGACCCATCCGGAGCGCTACGCGGAGACGGTCCTGGAGTTCCTGGAGCGGACCCTGAAGGGGTGATGCCCGCTCGGGCAGGCCCCGCGCCGGATTCGGGCACGGGAACGTGGCCTCCCCCGCCCCCGTTACGCGGGGGAGACCACGTTCACCGGTGATGCCGCTGGGGCGGAATCACAGGCTCCATGGTCTGCCACGTGGGCTTCGCGCCCCAGACCCGTGGCACGAAGATGCCATACGAATTACCGGGCCCCCGTATCCGGCGCGGCCGGTGGAACGGGGGCCCGGCGGGCCGCCGAACAGTCAGGCGCGTGGATGCTGACAGCCCTTGATGCCGACAGTCCGTGATGTCGTCAGTCCGTGATGTCGTCAGTCCGTGGTGTCGTCAGTCTTTGATGTCGCAGATGACGGCGCCGGCGGTGATGGAGGCGCCGACTTCGGCGGTCAGGCCCTTGACGGTGCCGGAGCGGTGGGCGTTGATGGGCTGTTCCATCTTCATCGCTT
>NZ_BAAASD010000023.1:0-126195 GCF_039532705.1 Streptomyces sparsogenes subsp. cuspidosporus
GGGGCGGGGGCGGCCGGGCCGCCGCCCGCCGAGCCGCGCGCTGCGGCCAGCGCGCCGACCGGCCCGAGCAGCTCCGCCGGCTGCTGCCCCAGGCGCTGGTCGTCGCCGCGCTGGCCGGCGGCACCTCCGCCTTCGTGGCGCAGGACAAGGCCGTACGGCTCAGCGTCGACGGCAACGCCCGCACCCTCCACACCTACGCCGAGGACGTCGGCGAACTGCTCGCCGACGAGGACGTGCGGGTCGGCGCCCACGACCTCGTCGCCCCCGACCCCGGCCAGGCCCTCGTCAGCGGCGACCGGATCGCCGTCCGCTACGGCCGCCCGGTCACCCTCACCATCGACGGCGAGCGACGCCGGGTGTGGACCACCGCCCGCACCGTGGAGGGCGCGCTGCGCCAGCTCGGGGTGCGCGCCGACGGCGCCCACCTGTCCGCCTCCCGCTCCGCCGCGATCTCCCGGCGCGGCCTGGACCTGCACGTACGGACCGAGCGCAGCGTCACCTTCATGGCCGACGGGCGCGAGCACACCATCCGCACCAACGCCGCCACCGTCGCCGCCGCCCTGGCGGAGGCCGGGATCACCCTCCGCGACCAGGACACCACCTCCGTGCCCCGGGAGAGCTTCCCGCGCGACGGCCAGACCGTCTCGGTCCTGCGGATCACCGGCCGCCAGGAGGTGCGCGACCGGACCATCCCGTTCCAGACCGTCCGGCGCGCGGACCCCACCGTTCTCCAGGGCACCGAGCTGGTGGCCTCCGTCGGCGAGCCGGGCCTGGAGCGCACCACCTACCTGGTGCGCACCGTCAACGGCGTCCGGGAGCGGCCCCGGAAGCTCGCCACCCGCGTGGTGCGCGAGCCCGTGACCCGCGTCGTACGGGTCGGCACCAAGCCCCGGCCGCCGCTGCCCGTCGCCGGTGCGGAGGGGCTCGACTGGCGGGCCATGGCGCAGTGCGAGTCCGGCGGGCGGCCGGACGCCGTCGACCGCTCCGGCCGCTACGGCGGGCTCTACCAGCTCGACCAGGACACCTGGCACGACCTCGGCGGGCAGGGCCGGCCGCAGGACGCGCCCGCGGCGGAGCAGACCTACCGCGCCAAGAAGCTGTATGTGCAGCGGGGCGCGAGCCCCTGGCCGCACTGCGGCCACCGGCTGAGCCGGTAGGCGCCAGGGCCGTAAACTTCACCGGTGAGCTCCACCGACGCAGACGTCCTGCTGGGCCCCGCCGACATTCGCGAACTGGCCGCCCGGCTCGGCGTACGCCCCACCAAGCAGCGTGGCCAGAACTTCGTCATCGACGCCAACACCGTCCGCCGGATCGTCCGCACCGCCGGCGTCCGGCCCGACGACGTGGTCGTCGAGGTCGGCCCGGGACTCGGCTCGCTGACCCTGGCCCTCCTGGAGGCCGCGGACCGGGTCACGGCCGTCGAGATCGACGACGTGCTCGCCGCCGCCCTCCCCGCCACCGTCCAGGCCCGGCTGCCCGGCCGCGCGGACCGCTTCGCGCTCGTCCACTCCGACGCCCTGCGCGTCACCGAGCTGCCCGGGCCCGAACCCACCGCGCTCGTCGCCAACCTCCCGTACAACGTCGCCGTCCCGGTGCTGCTGCACATGCTCGACCGCTTCCCGACCATCGAGCGGACGCTGGTCATGGTCCAGTCCGAGGTCGCCGACCGGCTCGCGGCGGCGCCCGGCTCCAAGGTGTACGGCGTGCCGTCGGTCAAGGCCGCCTGGTACGCCGACGTCAAGCGGGCCGGGGCGATCGGCCGCAATGTCTTCTGGCCCGCCCCGAACGTGGACTCCGGCCTCGTCTCCCTGGTCCGCCGCGCCTCCCCGCCCCGGACCACCGCCACCAAGGACGAGGTCTTCGCCGTGATCGACGCGGCCTTCGCCCAGCGCCGCAAGACGCTGCGCGCCGCCCTCGCGGGCTGGGCCGGATCCGCGGCGGCGGCCGAGGCCGCGCTGACGGCGGCCGGGATCTCGCCCCAGGCGCGGGGCGAGGCGCTGACGGTGGAGCAGTTCGCCGCGATCGCGGAGCGGCGGCCCGCGGCGGAGTGACCCCGCACCGCGACCGGCGAAGACCGTAAAAGGCACACGAAACGGCCCGCAAGGGCACGCACCAGACCGTGAAAGCCCGCACCAGCCCGAGGAGAGACCAGCCGTGACCCGATCCGTGACCGCCCGCGTGCCCGCGAAGGTCAATGTCCAGCTCGCGGTCGGCGGCCTGCGGCCGGACGGCTTCCACGACCTGGCCAACGTCTTCCTCGCGGTCGGGCTGTACGACGAGGTCACCGCCACCCCGGCCGACGAGCTGCGGATCACCGTCTCCGGCGCGGACGCGCACGCCGTGCCGCTCGACCGCACCAACCTGGCCGCCCGCGCCGCCCTCGCGCTCGCCGCGCGGCACGGCATCGAGCCGCGGGTCCAGCTGCACATCGCCAAGGACATCCCCGTGGCCGGCGGCATGGCGGGCGGCAGCGCCGACGCGGCCGGGGCCCTGGTGGCCTGCGACGCGCTGTGGGGCACGGCGGCCCCCCGTACGGAACTGCTGGAGATCTGCGCCGAGTTGGGCAGCGACGTGCCGTTCAGCCTGGTGGGCGGGGCGGCCCTCGGACGGGGCCGCGGCGAACTGCTGACCCCGCTGCAGACCGGCTCCACCTTCCACTGGGTCTTCGCCGTGGCCGAGGGGGGCCTGTCCACCCCCGACGTCTACCGCGAGTGCGACCGGCTGCGCGCGGCCGACGGCCAGGGCGCGACGGTGGCCGACGTGCCCGACCCCGAGCCGTCCCCGGCCCTCCTGGAGGCGTTGCGCACCGGCGACGCGAGGGCCCTCGCCGCCGCGGTGACCAACGACCTCCAGCCCGCCGCGCTGTCCCTGCGGCCCGCGCTGGCCGCCACGCTGAGCGCGGGCACCAGCGCGGGCGCGCTGGCCGCGCTGGTCTCCGGATCCGGCCCGACCTGCGCCTTCCTGGCCGAGGACGCGGAGGCGGCCGCCTCCGTCGCCAAGGGCCTGGCCGCCTCGGGCACCTGCCGTGCCGTACGGGTGGCCACCGGGCCGGCGCCGGGGGCGGCCGTCGTCGGGGCCTGACCGGTCGGGGCCTGAGCGGTCACTCGCCGATGATCAGCAGATTCACCAGCCAGGCGACGGCGAGCGCCGCGAGCGAGGCCCCCCACACCACGCGCCCGAGCAGGCGGCGGGAGAACGCCCCCCAGGTGCCGGCCAGGGCGGCGACCAGCGAGGTGTAGACCGCGATGTAGACGACGGTGTCCTGGCCGCCGTCCGTGCAGACGAAACGGGTGTCGTCGATCTCGCAGTCGGACCCGGCGGACATCGTGAGCATGGGCAGGAGCATGAGCGTCAGCCCGGCGCCCAGCCACACGACCCCGGTCGCCACCGCCCGGAGGATCCTCGGCCCCCGCTCCGACCTCCCCCGCTCCGACCGCCGCCGGGCGTCGGCCGACTCGGCCTCGGCGTCGGCCCGCCCCGCCCCGGCCGGCTCCTGCTCCCGGTCCGCCTCGATCGTCCCCGCACCGGCCCACGGGCTCCTCGCGTGATCCATGGCCCAGGACGCTAGGAGGAAGATCACCCGCGGGGCATCCGTACGGATACTCAGGCGAGGTACTCACGGCCGAGTACCCGGCCGGGACCTCACGGCGGAGCGCTCGCGGCGACGGGCCGCTCCGCGCGGCGACTACCCTGGGATGCCGATCGATCCGCGTACAGGAGTGTGATGGCCACCAACTTGGTCAACGTCGAAGCCGTCGGCAAGGTGTACGGCACCCGGGCGTTGCTCGACGGCGTCTCCCTCGGGGTGAACGAGGGCGACCGGATCGGGGTCGTCGGCCGCAACGGTGACGGCAAGACCACCCTGATCCGGATCCTCGCCAAGCTCGAGCCCGCCGACACCGGCCGCGTCACCCACGCCGGGGACCTGCGGCTCGGCGTGCTCACCCAGCACGACTCGCTCGACCCCGCGGCCACCGTCAGGCACGAGGTCATCGGCGATCTCGCCGACCACGAGTGGGCGGGCGACGCCAAGATCCGCGACGTGCTGACCGGGCTGTTCGGCGGGCTCGACCTGCCGTCCTTCCCACAGGGCCTGGACACCGTCATCGGCCCGCTGTCCGGCGGGGAGCGCCGCCGGATCGCGCTCGCCAAGCTGCTCATCGCCGAACAGGACCTGATCGTCCTCGACGAGCCGACCAACCACCTCGACGTCGAGGGCATCTCCTGGCTGGCCGCCCATCTGCGGGCGCGGCGCTCGGCCCTGGTGGTGGTCACCCACGACCGCTGGTTCCTGGACCAGGTCTGCACCCGCATGTGGGACGTGCAGCGCGGCGTGGTGCACGAATACGAGGGCGGCTACAGCGACTACGTGTTCGCGCGGGCCGAGCGCGAGCGCATCGCGGCCAGCGAGGAGGCCAAGCGGCAGAACCTGGTCCGCAAGGAGCTGGCCTGGCTGCGCCGCGGCGCCCCGGCCCGCACCAGCAAGCCGCGCTTCCGGATCGAGGCGGCGAACGCGCTGATCGCGGACGTACCGCCGCCGCGGGACAGCGCGGAGCTGATGAAGTTCGCCAACTCGCGCCTGGGCAAGACCGTCTTCGACCTGGAGGACGTGACGATCCAGGCAGGCCCGAAGGTGCTGCTGACCCACCTGACCTGGCAGCTCGGCCCCGGCGACCGGATCGGCCTGGTGGGCGTCAACGGCGCGGGCAAGACCTCGCTGCTGCGGGCCATGGCCGAGGCGGCCGGCAGCGACGGCGAGCGGCAGCCGGCGGCCGGCCGGGTGATGGTCGGCCGGACCGTGAAGCTGGCGTACCTCTCGCAGGAGGTCGCGGAGCTGGACCCGGCCTGGCGGGTGCTGGAGGCCGTGGAGCGGGTGCGGCAGCGCGTCGACCTGGGCAAGGGGCGGGAGATGACCGCCTCGCAGCTGTGCGAGAAGTTCGGCTTCACCAAGGAGAAGCAGTGGACGCCGGTCGGCGACCTCTCCGGCGGCGAGCGGCGCCGGCTGCAGATCCTGCGGCTGCTGATGGACGAGCCGAACGTGCTGTTCCTCGACGAGCCGACGAACGACCTCGACATCGAGACGCTGACCCAGCTCGAGGACCTGCTCGACGGGTGGCCGGGCTCGCTCGTGGTGATCAGCCACGACCGGTACTTCATCGAGCGGACGACGGACCGCGTCCTCGCGCTGCTGGGCGACGCCACCCTGCGGATGCTGCCGCGCGGCGTCGACGAGTACCTGGAGCGGCGGCAGCGCGTGAAGGAATCCGCCGCGGCACCGGCGGCCCCGGCCCGGCAGAAGGCCGCGGAACAGACGGGCGTGGCGCAGAAGTCGGCGGCCGAGCAGCGCGCCGCGAAGAAGGAGCTGCAGAAGATCGAGCGGCGTCTGGACCGCATCGGCGAGCAGGAGGCGGAGCTGCACGAGCGGATCGCCGAGCACGCCACGGACTTCGAGAAGGTCGCGGAGCTGGACGCGCGGCTGCGGGAGTTGACGGCGGAGCGGGAGGAGCTGGAGACCCGCTGGCTGGAGCTCGCCGAGGACGCGTAGCGCCGGCCGCGCGGCCGCACGGCACGGCGGGCAGCGGCGGGCGAGAGCGGCGCCCGGCCCGGCGAGTCAAAGCGGTGGGCGAAAGCAGCGCGCGGGACCGGCGTGTGAAGGCGGTGTGGACGAGGGCAACGGTCGCGTCACAGGCCGGTCTCAGCTGATCGATGAGCGTGAGACCGGCCCTGGGCCCGACAGGGGCGGGTGATACAAAGAACTCCCGCTTGTCTGCCGCTCACTGGTGGGTTCCGTGTCCGATTCGCTCCTTCCTGGCGGGCTTTGACCCCGGGATCGCGGGGGAGACCGGTCGGCTCACGGGCCCGCGCACAAAGGAAATTCCGATGTCACAGCCGCCTCCGCCGCCCAACCAGCCGCCGCAGGGCGGCTTCGGCGCACCGCAGGACCCCTCGTACGGCTATCCGCAGCAGCCGCCGGGACCGCCGCCCGCCCAGCCGGGCTACGGCTACCCGCAGGCGCCGGGCCAACCGCCGCAGGCTCCCCCGGCCCCACCGCACCAGACCCCGCCGCCGCCCCCGCCCGGCCCCCCGCAGACCCCTCCGTCCGGCATGCCCCAGACACCCCCGCAGGGCGCCGGCGGCTACGGCTATCCGCAGCCGCAGTCCGTGCACGCGCAGCCGACCCAGGTGTCCATGCCCGCGGCGACCTACCCGCCCGGCCCGCAGCCGCAGTACGGATACCCGCCCCAGGCCCCGTTCCCCGGCGGCCCCGTGCAGGGCGGCCCGGGTGGCGGCGGCAAGCAGTCGAAGCAGCGGATGATGATCATCATCAGCGCGGTGGTCGCGGTGGCGCTGATAGTCGTCGGCGGCATCTTCTTCGCCACCAAGGACGACGGCGGCGGCGACCAGGCCAAGGACCCGGACAAGGACAAGAAGACCAGCCAGAACGACACCTCGGGGACGACGGGCGGCAAGGACGTGCCCGCGCCCAAGACCATCGACGCCAAGCTGATCAACAAGATCGACATGCCCAAGGTGAGCGACCAGATCACCACCCAGGGCATGTGGGTCACCGACGACACCTTCGTGAAGGCCGACGTCTACAAGGTCGTCGGCTACCCGCTGGACGGCGGCAGCCCGAAGTGGACGATCCCGCTGGCCGGCGAGGTCTGCTGGTCCTCGGACCACCTGAGCGAGGACGGCCTGACCACGATCCTCTTCGCCGAGGCCAAGCCCTCCAAGGAGGACAAGTACCCCTCCTGCACCGAGGTCGGGCTGTTCGACCTGAACAACGGCAAGATGCTCTGGCAGAAGCACGTCAGCGACGGCGACGACAAGCTGCGCTTCGACGAGGTGACCCTCGGCGGGGGCACCGTGGCCGCGGGCGGCACCAGCGGCGGTGCGGCCTGGTCGATCGACGGCAAGCTGCTGTGGAAGCCGCAGCCCGGCGAGGAGTGCTCGGACGACGGCTACGCGGGCGGCGGCGACAAGCTGATCGCGGTGCGGCGGTGCGGCCAGTACGACAACCCGCAGTTGCAGGTGCAGACGCTCAACCCGAAGAACGGCAAGGTGAAGTCCAGCTACAAGGTCTCCTCGGGCCTGGACTACGTCCATGTGGCGTCCACCGACCCGCTGGTCATCGGCCTCGACGCCGGTGACTCGACAGGCGCCTCGGTCTCCGACTTCCTGACGATCGACGACAGCCACAAGGAGGGCAAGGTCGTCAGCAAGATCTCCACGGAGGGCGGGAAGTACAACGCCGACTGTGAGACGACCGACGTCGAGCACTGCAAGCTGATCGCCATCAGCAAGTCGGCGAACGCCCTCTACATGGGGTCGGAGGACCGCGGCAGCGCGGCGTCGGGCACGGCGAACGAGATCGTCGCCTTCAGCCTGAAGACCGGCAAGCCCATCGGGAAGACCGACGGTGTCACGGGCGCGGCGCTGACGCCGATCGGCCTCGACAAGGACGGCTTCGTGCTCGCCTACCAGGAGAGCAGCTACGACCAGGGCGGCGCGGTCTGGCGGATCGACCCGAAGTCGTACGAGAAGGACAAGCTGCTGCAGAACCAGGCGGCCGATCACCAGGTGGAGTCCGTCTTCAACGTGCAGTACTCGTCGGAGGTCATCTACGCCAACCAGCGGCTGTACATGAGCGACACGTACGCCACCAAGCCCACCAGCAGCTACGACAAGAACGACCCGCTCGCCGTGATCTTCGGCGCGGGCGGCTGAGGCACGGCCTCTTCGGCTCGCTCGCCGGCCCGGTGGCCGCTTCCCGGTGGCCCCGCCCGTACGTCGTCCCCTTCGCCAGGGGGCGCGTACGGGCGGGGCCACCGCCGTTTTTCGGCCGCCCGGCCGCCCGTATCAGTCCGATTCGGGCGTGAGTAGAGGTCAAGTAGGCGCGAATGGCCGGGATTTCGGCATTCCGGGGGGCTTCTTCCGGGTAAGGGGCGCGCGACGTCGAACAAGCGTGTAGCTTCCCGGGGACAAGGAATTGGCCTCGTTACGGGCCCGGCGGCCGAGGGGGTGCTCGCGCGGACGGCAGACGTGGTGGTCCGGGGCGGCCGGGACTCCGTTCCCGAGCGGATGGGGGGAGCTCATGGGCGTGCGACTCATGGTGGTCGATGACCACCGGCTGCTCGCCGAGGCGCTCGCCTCGGCGTTGAAGCTGCGCGGGCACCGGGTGCTCGCGGCGGCCGCGCCGAGCGCGGGGGCCGCGGAGCTGGTGGTGAGCCGGGCACCGGAGGTGTGCCTGCTGGGCACGGCGGCTCCCGCCGAGCCCGGCGCCTTCGAACCGGTCGTACGGATAAAGAAGGAGCGGCCGCAGGTCGCGGTGGTGGTGCTGGGCCCGGTGCCCAGCCCGCGCGGCATAGCGGCCGCGTTCGCGGCCGGGGCCTCCGGCTATGTGCGCCACGACGAGCGCATCGAGGGCGTCGAGCGGGCGATGGTGAAGGCGCGCGCGGGCGAGGCCGCGGTGGCGCCCCAGCTGTTGCAGGGCGCGTTCGCGGAGCTGCTCAACCCGGCCGCGCAGCCGGACGACGAGGGCTCACGGCTGCTGCGGATGCTCACCCCACGCGAGGTGGAGGTGCTGATGCGGGTCGCGGACGGCGAGGACACCAGGCTGATCGCCGCGGGCATGGGGATCGCGCCGAGTACGGCGCGCACGCATGTCCAGCGGGTGCTGATGAAGCTGGGGGTGGGCTCCCGGCTGGAGGCGGCGGCCCTGGCGGCGCGCACGGGGCTGCTGGAGCGGGCGGCGACGCACCATGCGCCGCCGCCCTGAGCCCCGCCGTGGCTTCCCGCCGCCGTTGGCCCCGCCGCCCTGAGCCCCCTCCTGAGCCCCGCCGGGCCGCGCGCCGCTGCCCTGAACCCCGCCGGGCCGCGCGCCGCCGCCCTGAGCCCCGCCGGGCCGCGCGCCGCCGCCCTGAGCCCCGCCGGGCTGCGCGCGCCGCACAGCCCCGCCGCCGTGGCTCAGCCTTCGTCCGTGTCCCGCCTGGGGACCGGGCCGGGGCCCTCCTGGCGCGGCTCGGGCGCGGTGTGCGGCGCGGCTGTGGGTCGCAGCTTCAGCCACAGCAGGAACAGCAGCCCGACGACGAGCATGGACAGGCCCGTCCACAGGTTGATGTTGATGTTCTCGGCCTTTTTCAGGTCCGCGTCCGAGGCGGTGATCCCGGCGATGGTGACCAGGATGCCGTAGACCACGAACAGGCCCCCGATGATCCGCCGTACGTCGAAGAGCCGGGCCGCGGTCGCCGACTTCCCCTCGAGCTCCTCGACCTCGCGCTGGTACTCGTACTCTTCACTCATGATGTGAGGACTCGCCTCCGATCGGGCTCGCGGGTCAAAGGGAGAACGGGACGTAGCACAGCGCGGCCAGGACGATCGCGCCCCAGCCCAGCAGGGCCGGCTTGCGGTACCAGGCCTCGTCGCCGGCCGCGGGGGGCTCGGCCAGGCCGGGGGAGGTGGTCCCGTAGACCAGGCCGGCCAGCGACTCCACCGGCTTGGGCCTGGTGAACGGCGTGACCCCGACCATCACCACGCCGCCGACCACGAACGCGACGATCGCCGAGACGAAGTTGGCCCCCTGGTCGCTGGGGATGGAGATCACGCCCCCCTTGTAGAGCCAGAAGTAATTGATCATCGCGGCCACGGTCCCCGCGAGCAGCCCCCAGAACCCGGCCGCGGCCGTGGCCCGCTTCCAGAACATGCCGATGATGAAGACGCAGAACAGCGGCACGTTGAAGAACGAGAACAGGGTCTGCAGATAGTTCATGATGTTGCTGAACGACGAGGCGATGAAGGCCGTCCCCATGCCGCACAGCACACCGATCGCCGTCACCACGCGCCCGGTCAGCAGGTAGTGCGCGTCCGGGCGGCCCTTCTTGACGTACGCCCTCCAGATGTCGTTGGTGAAGACGGTGTTGAAGGACGACACATTGGCCGCCATGCCGGCCATGAACGCCGCGAGCAGTCCGGTCACCGCGACGCCCAGCACCCCGTTGGGCAGCAGGTCGCGCATCAGCAGCGGGATCGCGTCGTTGTACTGCAACCCGCTCTCCTTCGTGCCGATCCCCGGCTCGACGACCAGCGCGATCAGGCCGGGGACGACCACGATCAGCGGGATGAAGATCTTGGGGAAGGCGGCGATCAGCGGGGTGCGCTGGGCGGCCGAGAGGTTCTTGGCGGACAGCGCGCGCTGCACCTCGGCGAAGTTGGTGGTCCAGTAGCCGAAGCTGAGGCAGAAGCCGAGGCCGAGCACGATGGTCAGCCAGTTGGCGCCCAGCGGATTGTCGCTGCCGATGCCCGTGCCGCCCCAGGCCGAGGTGAAGTTCGCCCCGTGGCTCTCGGTGAGCGAGTCCGACAGCCCGCTCCAGCCGCCCACCCGCTTGAGGCCGACGACGGTGAGCGGGATCAGCGCGGCCAGGATGACGAAGAACTGCAGGACCTCGTTGTAGATCGCCGAGGAGAGCCCGCCGAGGGTGATGTACGCGAGGACGAAGAGGCCGGCCACCACGATGGCCACCCACTGCGGCCAGCCCAGCAGCGCCTCCACCACGATCGCCATCGCGTAGAGGTTGACGCCCGCGATCAGCACGGACGCGATCGAGAAGATGATCGAGCTGAGCAGGTGGGAGGAGGGGCCGTACCGGTGCAGCAGGAACTCGGGGACCGACCGCACCTTCGAGCCGTAGTAGAAGGGCATCATCACCAGGCCGAGGAAGACCATGGCGGGGATGGCGCCGACCCAGTACCAGTGCACGGTGTACACGCCGTACTGGGCGCCGTTGGCGGCCATGCCGAGGATCTCCAGGGCGCCCAGATTGGCGGCGACGAACGCGAGACCGGTCACCCACGCGGGCAGTGACCGGCCGGACAGGAAGAAATCAAGGCTGGTCTTGACGCTCGCTCTGGCGGCGAATCCGACCCCCAGGACGACCACGAAGTAGAGGATGAGAATGGAGTAGTCGAGCGCGTTGGTGGGGAGCCGAAGCCCTTCGGCCAGATAGTGCATGAGTCACTCGCTTCGTCGCCAGAACGGAATGCACCACAAACGTTCGGTGAAGGTATCCGAATTCTCCTGCTTTGTCCGGTCACCTTCACGCTCATTGACGGGGCTGTTGAGTTGTGGTTCATTGTGTTCGGTTGTGTTGGATGACGCGTGCAATCAATGAAGAGACAGCGACAGGAGTTGCGGGAGTGAAAAAGACGGCGACGCGGCTCGCGGACGGACGCGAGCTGATCTACTACGACGCGCGCGACGACGCGGTGCGCGACGCCGTCGACCCGCGGCCCCTGGACCCCATCGCCACCCGCTCCGAGGTCCGCCACGACCGCCTGCTCGGCGACCGGGTCGCGATCGCCTCGCACCGCCAGGGCCGCACCTATCACCCGCCGGCCGACGAGTGCCCGCTGTGCCCCTCCCGGGAGGGCCGGCACAGCGAGATCCCCGCCGCCGACTACGACGTCGTCGTCTTCGAGAACCGCTTCCCCTCGCTCGCCGGGGACTCGGGCCGCTGCGAGGTCGTCTGCTTCACCTCCGACCACGACGCCTCCTTCGCCGATCTCACGGTGGACCAGGCCGCCCTGGTGCTGGAGGCCTGGACCGACCGGACCGCGGAGCTGGCCCAACTCCCCTCCGTCGAGCAGGTCTTCTGCTTCGAGAACCGCGGCAAGGAGATCGGCGTCACCCTCGGTCACCCTCATGGGCAGATCTACGGGTATCCCTTCACCACGCCTCGTACACAACTGATGTTGCGCTCGCTCGCCGAGCACCGTGAGCGCACCGGGCGCAACCTCTTCGACGACGTGGTCGCCGACGAGCGGGCCGACGGGCGGCGCGTGGTGCTGGAGGGCGAGCACTGGATCGCCTTCGTGCCGTACGCGGCGCACTGGCCCTACGAGGTGCACCTCTATCCGAAGCGGCGCGTCCCCGACCTCCGCGAGCTGGACGAAGGCGCGCGCACAGAGTTTCCACAGATGTATCTGGAACTCTTGAGGCGCTTCGACCGGATCTTCGGGCCGGATGAGCCGCCGACGCCGTACATCGCCGCCTGGCACCAGGCGCCGTTCAGCGTCGCGGGCCGGGGTGAATTCGCACTCCACCTCGAGCTTTTCACCATCCGCCGCACTCCCGGCAAGCTGAAGTTTCTCGCGGGTTCCGAATCCGGCATGAATGTGTTCATCAACGATGTGCCGCCGGAGGCCGCGGCCGAGCGACTGCGAGAGGTAGCGAGCGAGTGAGCAAGGCGCAGCAGAAGAAGTACCTGGTCACCGGCGGTGCCGGCTATGTGGGCAGCGTGGTCGCGGCGCATCTGCTCACATCCGGCCACCGGGTGACCGTGCTGGACGACCTGTCCACCGGGCACCGGGAGGGGGTGCCGGAGGGCGCCGAGTTCATCGAGGGGCGCATCCAGGACGCCGCCAAGTGGCTCGACCCCTCGTACGACGGCGTGCTGCACTTCGCGGCCTTCTCGCAGGTCGGCGAGTCCGTGGTCAACCCGGAGAAGTACTGGGTCAACAACGTCGGCGGGACCACCGAGCTGCTCGCGGCGATGCGCGAGGCGGGCGTCCGCACGCTCGTCTTCTCCTCCACGGCCGCCACCTACGGCGAGCCGGAGCGGGTCCCGATCACCGAGGACGCCCCGACCGCGCCGACCAACCCGTACGGGGCGAGCAAGCTCGCCGTGGACCACATGATCAGCGGGGAGTGCGCCGCCCACGGCCTGGCCGCGGTGAGCCTGCGCTACTTCAACGTCGCGGGCGCCTACGGGGCGTACGGCGAGCGGCACGACCCCGAGTCGCACCTGATCCCGCTCGTCCTCCAGGTCGCCCAGGGCCGCCGCGAGGCGATCTCCGTCTACGGCGACGACTACCCCACCCCCGACGGCACCTGTGTGCGCGACTACATCCACGTCGCGGACCTGGCCGAGGCCCATCTGCTGGCCCTGGGCGCCGCCGCCGAGGGCGAGCACCTGATCTGCAACCTGGGCAACGGCAACGGCTTCTCGGTCCGCGAGGTCATCGAGACCGTGCGCCAGGTCACCGGCCACCCGATCCCCGAGGTGATCGCGGACCGCCGGGGCGGCGACCCGGCGGTCCTGGTGGCCTCGGCCGAGCGGGCCAGGGAGCGCCTGGGATGGCGCCCGACCCGCGCCGACCTGGCCGGAATAGTCGCGGACGCCTGGCGGTTCGCGCAGCACGTCGCACAGCAGAAGGAGAGCTAGCCCGTGAGTGACAGTGTGAGCGGCGCGGACCGCGCGGCGGAGGGTTTCCGCGCGGTGTTCGGCGCCGGGCCCGAGGGTGTGTGGGCGGCCCCGGGCCGGGTCAACCTGATCGGTGAGCACACCGACTACAACGACGGCTTCGTCATGCCGCTCGCGCTGCCGCACACCTGCCTGGCCGCCGCCCGCGCGCGCACCGACGGCGTCCTGCGGCTGCACTCCGGGGACGCCTCCGGCGGGGTCGTGGAGCTGCGCGTGGACGGCCTCGCGCCGGTCGCCGAGGCCGGGGCGGGCGGCGACCGCGGCGGCTGGGCGGCCTACCCGGCGGGCGTGGTGTGGGCGCTGCGCGAGGCGGGGCTGCTCTCCGGCGCCGCGGCCGGCGGGGCGGATCTGCACTACACCAGCACCGTCCCCACGGGCGCCGGCCTGTCCTCCTCCGCCGCGCTGGAGGTCGTGACGGCGACCGCGCTGAACGAGCTGTACGGTCTCGGCCTGGAGCCGCTGCGCATCGCCCAGCTGTGCCAGCGCGCGGAGAACGACTTCGTCGGCGTCCCCTGCGGAATCATGGACCAGACCGCGTCCGCCTGCTGCGCGGACGGGCACGCGCTGTTCCTGGACACCCGCGAGCCGGCCCTGCGCCAGGTGCCGTTCGACCTGGCCGCCGAGGGGCTGCGGCTGCTGGTCGTGGACACGCGGGTCAAGCACGAACTCGGCGACGGCGCGTACGCGAACCGGCGCGCCGCCTGCGAGGCGGGCGCGCGGGCGCTCGGGGTGCCCGCCCTGCGCGATGTCGCGTACGAGCGCCTGGAGGACGCTCTCGCCACCCTCGCGGGCGACGAGACGCTGGTCAGGCGGGTGCGCCATGTGGTGACCGAGAACCGCCGGGTCGAGGAGGTCATCGAGCGCCTCGACGCGGGCGCCACCCGGTCCATCGGCCCGATCCTGACCGCCGGGCACGCCTCCTGCCGCGACGACTTCGAGATCTCCTGCGCGGAGCTTGACCTGGTCGTGGAGACGGCGAACGCGGCGGGCGCGCTCGGGGCCCGGATGACCGGCGGCGGCTTCGGCGGCTCGGCGATCGTGCTGGTGGAGGAGGCGGACGCGGAGTCCGTGGGGAAGGCGGTGACCGAGGCGTTCGCCGCGGCCGGGTACCGGACCCCGCGGATCTTCCCGGCGGTGCCGAGCGCGGGGGCGCGGCGCCTGGCGTAACACCCTTGCGGTGAAGGCTCGTTGACCGATCCACCGATCAAATCCCGTACCGTTTCGTTGACTTACTCCCCACAACGGAACACGATCCTCATCAGAGCGGGTCAACGTCGGTGCGCCGACGGTCAGTTTTGCCGAAATGCACCCCTGGTGTCGGACCCCGGCCGTACGCTGGGCACAGCGTCGGTGGGGGCCGACGCTGATCAGGGGGCGAGACAGGCAGGTACGACGCCCGGGGTGGGGTAGCGATCGGCACGGCGGCGGCCGTGCGGCCGCGGCGACCCCCGCTCCGGGCGCCGTACCCGCACTGGTTTTTCCGTATCCGGAGTCGTGGGGGGTTCCGTGGCACGTATTCGGGTTCTCGTGGTCGATGACCATCGCATCTTCGCCGAGTCGCTGGCGGCCGCCCTCGCGGCGGAGCAGGACGTGGAGGTCGCGGCGGCCGGGAGCGGTCCGGCGGCGCTGCGCTGTCTGGAGCGCGGGGCGTCGGAGGGGCGTCGCTTCGATGTGATGCTGGTCGACGCGGACTTGGGAAGGGCGGCCGGGGCCGCCGCGGGGGCCGTCGGCATCCCGCCGCAGCCCCTGCCCGCGCCCGCCGAGTCGCTGGTGCCGGGCGCGGCGGTGGCCTCGCCGGTGCACGGCGCGGTGCCGGGCCCGCCGGTGAACGGCGCGGCTGTCGGCGCCGCCGTCGGCGGTGCGGCTGTCGGCGGCGCGGCTGTTGGCGGCGCGGCGGTGGGCGGTGCGGTGAACGGCCGCGCGGCGCCCGGTCGGATGGCCCCGGCGCGGCCGGTGGACGGCATCGCGCTGGTCGGCGGGGTCCGCTCCGCGCAGCCGGGCGTGCGCACCGTCGTGCTGGCCGAGCGCGACGACCCGCGCCGGGCGGCGGCGGCCCTCCAGGCCGGGGCCTGCGGCTGGGTCGCCAAGGACTGCTCGCTCTCCCGGCTGCTCGCGGTCATCCGGGGCGTGCTGCGCGACGAGACGCATCTGCCGCCCGCGCTGCTCACCGGCGTGCTGCGGGAGCTGACGGCCGCCCGCAAGCACCGCACCGAGAGCGAGCGGCTGGTGGAGTCGCTGACCCCGCGCGAGCGCGAGGTGCTGCGCTGCATGGTGGCCGGCCTCGGCCGCAAGGCGGTCGCCGAGCGGCTGTATCTGTCCCCGCACACGGTCCGCACCCACATGCAGAACGTGCTGGGCAAGCTCGGGGTCCACTCCACCCTGGCGGCCGTGGCCCTGGCCCGCCGCGCCGGCGTCGGCCCCGTCGACCTAGCCGGGGAAGTTGTCGAACGGGGCGGTCAGCTGGCGTAGCAGCGCGGCCAGCTCCGCGCGCTGTGCCTGGGACAGCTCGGCGAGGATGGCGCGCTCCTGGTCGAGCAGCCCGGCGAGCGCCTGGTCGGCGCGGTCCCGGCCCTCGACGGTGAGCCGCACCAGCACCCCGCGCCGGTCGCTGGGGTCGGGCAGCCGCTCGACGAGACCCTTCTTCGCGAGCCGGTCGATCCGGTTGGTCATGGTGCCCGAGGTGACCAGCGTCTGGGTGAGCAGCTGCCCCGGCGAGAGCTGGTACGGCGTCCCGGCCCGGCGCAGCGACGTCAGCACGTCGAACTCCCAGGGCTCCAGATTGTGCTCGGTGAAGGCGATCCGCCGCGCCCGGTCCAGATGGCGGGCGAGCCTGCTGACGCGGCTGAGCACTTCCAGCGGCTCCACGTCGAGGTCGGGGCGCTCCCGCCGCCACGCCGCGACCAGCCGATCGACCTCGTCCTCCATGACGATCAGTGTAGTTGGTCTGTCGACATGAAGTCTCTTGACGTCAAGATACCTCTTGGGGCACGGTAGGCCCGACAGCGCGGATCATCACGCACCACGCCTACCTGCCAGGGGGCTTCGCCATGCACTCCTCACCCACCTGGGACCCGGGGCAGTACCTCCGCCACGCCGGCCACCGCACCCGCCCCTTCCTCGACCTCCTCGCCCGCGTCCCCGACCTCCCCACCGCCCCCGGCAGCCCGCCCCGCATCGCCGACCTCGGCTGCGGCGCCGGCAATGTGACCGTCCACCTCTTCGACCGCTGGCCCGACGCCCATGTCACCGGCCTGGACAACTCCGCCGAGATGCTGGAGGCGGCCCGCGCCCACACCCCGCCCGAGGGCGGCGGCCGGCTCGACTTCCGCCTCGCCGACGCCGCGCACTGGATCCCCGACGAGCCCTTCGACCTGATCGTCTCCAACGCGCTGCTCCAGTGGGTCCCCGGCCACACCGCGTCCTTCCCCGCCTGGGTCGCCGCCCTCCGCCCCGGCGGCACCTTCGCCTTCCAGGTCCCGGGCAACTTCACCGCCCCCAGCCACACCCTGCTCGCCGAGCTGTCCACCTCTCCCCGCTGGCGCGACCGCCTCCCCACCCCCCGCGCCCACTCGACCCCCGTCCTCGACCCGGCCGCCTATCTGGAGCACCTGGCCGCGCTCGGCTGCGAGGTCGACGCCTGGGAGACCACCTACATCCAGATGCTGACCGGCCCCGACCCGGTCCTCGACTGGGTCAAGGGCACCGCCCTGCGCCCCGTCCTCACCGCCCTCGAAGACGACCCCACGGCCCGCGACACCTTCCTCACCGAATACGCCGCCCTCCTCCGCGAGGCCTACCCACCGGGCCCCCACGGCACGGCCTTCCCCTTCCGCCGCATCTTCGTCGTGGCCCGCGCGGCCGCCTGACCTCACCCGATCGGATGATCGGATCTCGTTCCGGTGCGGGGGCGCGGCGCGGCTGCGTAGCGTCGCGGTGTCGCTTGTGCCGCAGTGGCGCCCGCGCCCACACTTCATGGAGGAGGTGCTTCACGATGACCGCTCTCGCGTACGAGGTGTGCCCCGCCGTGGACGAAGGTTCGCCCTCGGCTTCCGGGCACGAGGCTGTGGCCCTGGACGAGGTTCTGTGGCAGGCGTGGAAGGCCATGGAACTCCCCGAGGGCTACCGGGCCGAGATCATCGAGGAGTCCATCGAGGTGTCGCCCACCGGCCGTCGCCGCCATACCGTGATCATCAATCGTCTCCGGGATGCACTGGTCACCCATCTGGCGGATGGTGACCATGCCGCTTACCAGGACGGCAACGTCATCCATCGCCGCAAGGTGTTCATCCCTGATCTGTTCATCGCTCCCCGGGATCTGGACGAGATCCCCGACGAGGAGGATCTCGGGGTCGACGCGAGCGGCGTCGCGGCCGTCTTCGAAGTGGTCTCGCCCGGCCGCGAAGCCCGGTCGCGTGACAGAGAGCGCAAGCGCCGGGCGTACGCCCGGGCGGGCATCCCGCTCTACGTCATGATCGACGACTTCGACGGCGAGGGGACGGTCAGCGTCCTCACCTCCCCCAACCCGGACAAGGCCGTCTACGCCGACGAGCACCGTGTCCCGTACGGGACCGACGCGGTCGTCCCCGACGGCCCGGCGAAGGGCTTCGTCATCGGCGAGGCGATCACCAAGCCCTGACTCTGCGGTGAGTTTCGGACAGCGACACGCCGACGCCACGGCGTGTCGCTGTCCGCTACTCACCACGGGGGTCTTCCCGCCTGAACGGCCCGCCCCACTCACGGGTGCGCCGCTGTCAGAGGCCGTGCCTAGCCTGTCGGGCATGGATCTTGGACTCGCAGGACGACGTGCGCTGGTGACGGCAAGCAGCGGAGGCATCGGCGCGACGGTGGCGCGGACGCTGGTCGGGGAAGGGTGTGCGGTGCTGGTGCACGGGCGCGATCCGGGGCGCACGAGTGCGGTCGCGCGGGAATTGCGCGACGCTGGAGGGACGGTCGAGGCCGTGCTGGGTGACCTCAGCGACGACGAGGCCGCCGAGGAGGTGTCCGAGCAGGCCCTGGCATGGGGCGTGGACGTGTTGGTCAACAACGCAGGTCCGTTCGTCGAAAACGACTGGGAGACCGCGGAGCCAAAGGCGTGGCTGGAGGCGGTGAACGGCAATGTCCTCTCCGCGGTGCGGATGATCCGGGCCCTGGTGCCGCCCATGCGCGAGCGCGGCTGGGGGCGGATCATCAACGTGGGCAGCCGGGCGGCGACGACGCCGCTGCCGAACATGGTCGAGTACTCGGCGGCGAAGGCCGCGGTGGTCAATATGACCACCAGCCTGGCCCGGCATCTCGCCGGATCCGGGATCACCGCGAACACCGTGAGCCCCGGAGTGGTCGTCACCGACGGGATGCGGCGGATGTTCGAGGAGGGGGCGGCCGAGCGGGGCTGGCCGCAGGAGTGGTCGGAGTTGGAGCCGCGCGTGGTGGCCGAGTACGCGCCGAATCCGGCGGGGCGGCTGGGCACCGGAGAGGACATCGCGGCGGCGGTTGCCTTCCTGGCCAGCCCGCTGGCCGGCTACATCAACGGGATCGACCTGCGCGTCGACGGGGGAATCGCAGCGGTGCCGTGAAGCCAAGGTCACATAGCGGCACGCTTTGCCGCAGCACGCTCCCCCCGAGCCGCGTGGCGTGAGATCGTAGAGCGCTGAACAACCAAAGGGCGGGCCAAGGTTTCCACGGGGGAGAGCCATGGACGGGGCGTCGGGCGGGCCGGGGGCGGGCGGGGCGAGCGAGGAGCAGCGGCAGCGCGGGGTGTGGATACTGGTCGCCGCCGCCCTCGCCTTCGCCGTGCTGGTGCTGCCGCAGGTCGTCGCGGACGACGACAAGACTTCTTTCGCGGGCAGCGTCCTGCCCTCCGGCGGCGACTCACGGCTGCCGTCGCTGCCCGGCGGCCTGCCCAGCGGCGGGCTGCCGAGCGGTCTCCCCAGCGGTCTTCCCGGCACCTCGGCACCCGGCTACGGGGCCGGGCAGCCGACGGGCGGCGGGGGGACGGACGGGGGCAGCGGGGGAGGCGGCGGCTCGGTGCGGACGCAGGAGCCCGCGACGCCCACCGTCGCGCCGGATCCCACCGCCGACGCGTACCGGGCGGTGAGCCCGGGGGACTGCCTGGCCGTGTACGACACCGGCTACGACGACTACAACACCCGGATCCCCTACCGGGTGAGCTGCGGCGCCGGGAACGCCTACATGTGGGTGAGCGCCGTGCGCTCGAGCGGTGGCGCCTGCCCGCAGGGGCCGGGCCGCAACTACATGTCGTACACCTCCCGGGGGCAGACCACCGCCCTGTGCCTGACCCGCCAGTTCAAGGTGGGCTACTGCCTGCTGGCCAAGCAGTCGGGCAGCGGCGCGCAGGCGCGGATGAACGCCGGGCTGATGACCGCGGTGGACTGCGACGCCAAGCGGGTCCCGGCCCAGTACAACCAGATCCTGCACATCACCGGCGTCTACCGGGCCCCGGCGAACGCCTCCGCGCGCAACTGCGCCCGGGTCCAGGGCGACCGCACGTACTACTGGTCGTGGCTGGTGAACGGCGGCCGGACGCTGCTGTGCACCATGATCTACCAGGGGTGAGCTGGTCTACCAGGGGTGAGCGCCGCTGGCCTCAGCGCGTCGCCACATGCACCAGGCCCCCGCTGAGCGCCAGCAGCAGGATGACGCCCGCGCCCGGGGCGGCCAGATAGGGCATGAGGGCCACGGTGGCCAGCAGACAGTATGCGGCGGTCACCCAGGACAGGGCCTGCTGGACCTCCTCCGGGCCGTGCCGGTTGAGGCGGACGACCAGCGCCATGAACACGGCCGCCCACAGGGCGGCGCGCGGCTGGCCGAAGGAGACCTTGTCGTACAGGTCCACGGCCGTCTTGTACCAGTCCTCGTCCGCCAGATCGGCAGCGAACCGCAGCATGTCCTTCAGATACGAGTGCGACGCGAGCGACGTCGCGTCCTTCAGGTCGGCCCTGACCCACTCCGTGATGGCCAGCACCATCAGCCCCAGCGCGTGACAGGCGCCCGACCCGAGGCCCACCGCCTTCCGGCGCGCCTCGGACACTTCCCCCGTGACCATGTGTACTCCCTCCCCGTGGCCCACATCATCCTCCGGTGAGGGACGCGCGAACCAGCCCCCGGAGGGTCAGGACTTGCGGTGGCCGATCAGCCGGGGCCTGGGCTCCAGGCCGTCCAGGCCGTGCCAGGCCAGATTCACCAGGTGGGCCGCCACCTCGGCCTTCTTCGGCCGGCGCACGTCCAGCCACCACTGGCCGGTGAGCGCGACCATGCCGACCAGCGCCTGCGCGTACAGCGGGGCGAGCTTCGGGTCGAAGCCGCGGGCCTTGAACTCCAGGCCCAGGATGTCCTCCACCTGGGTGGCGATATCGCTGATCAGCGAGGCGAAGCTGCCCGTCGACTGGGCGACGGGGGAGTCGCGCACCAGGATGCGGAAGCCGTCGGTGTACGCCTCGATGTAGTCCAGCAGGGCGAACGCCGCCTGCTCCAGGAGCTCCCGCGGATGGCCCGCGGTCAGCGCGCCGGTCACCATGTCCAGCAGCCGGCGCATCTCGCGGTCCACCACGACCGCGTACAGCCCCTCCTTGCCGCCGAAGTGCTCGTACACCACCGGCTTGGAGACCCCGGCCTTGGCCGCGATCTCCTCCACCGACGTGCCCTCGAAGCCGCGCTGGGCGAAGAGCGTGCGACCGATGTCCAGCAATTGCTCGCGGCGCTCCTTACCGGTCATCCGCACCCGGCGGGCGCGCCGGGTCCCGGAACCGGAGGCCCGGGCCGCCCGGGCCTTGTCACCGCTGGTATTACTGTCGGTCGCCACGCCCCCATCATGCCGCTTCTGCGGTTTCCTCTTTACGGCGGGCGTCGATACGCGCCTCGCTGGGCCAGCGGACGTCATACGCCCAGCCCGCCTTCTCGAACCAGCGGATGATCCGGGCGCTGGAGTCCAGCTGGCCCTTCATCACGCCGTGGCGGGCGCAGGTCGGGTCCGCGTGGTGCAGGTTGTGCCAGGACTCGCCGCACGAGAGCACCGCCAGCCACCACACATTGCCGGACCGGTCACGCGACTTGAAGGGGCGCTTGCCGACCGCGTGGCAGATCGAGTTGATCGACCAGGTCACATGGTGGAGCAGAGCCACCCGGACGAGCGACCCCCAGAAGAACGCGGTCGCCGCGCCCTGCCAGGACCAGGTGACCAGGCCGCCGATCAGCGCGGGCAGCAGCAGCGAGGTGACCGTCCAGAACACGAACTGCCGGGAGATCCGGCGGATCGTGTCGTCCTTGATCAGATCGGGGGCGTACTTGTGCTGCGGGGTCTGCTCCTCGTCGAACATCCAGCCGATGTGCGCCCACCACAGGCCCTTCATCAGTGCCGGCACGGTCTCCCCGTACCGCCACGGGGAGTGCGGGTCGCCCTCCGCGTCGGAGAACTTGTGGTGCTTGCGGTGGTCGGCCACCCAGCGCACCAGCGGCCCCTCGACCGCCAGCGACCCGGCGATCGCCAGGGCGATCCGCAGCGGCCGCTTGGCCTTGAAGGAGCCGTGGGTGAAGTAGCGGTGGAAGCCGATGGTGATGCCGTGGCAGCCGATGTAGTAGAAGACCACCATCAGCGTCAGGTCCAGCCAGCTCACCCCCCAGCCCCAGGCCAGCGGGATGGCCGCGGCCAGGGCGAGGAACGGCACGGTGATGAACAGCAGAAGGGTGATCTGTTCGATGGAGCGCTTGTTGTCCCCGCCGAGCGTGGCGGAGGGAGGGGTGGGCTCCTGGGCCTTCGGCGCGTCGTGGATCACGTCGGGGCTTGCAGTCATGGGATCCCTCATGGGGCTCGGGGGTACGGCTACGGGACCGTAACCTACGGCGACGTAAGTATGGCAGGGCCCCGAAGCGGGGCAATAGGGCTATGGGTTCCCCCGAAGGCGCGCCGCATATCCTGGTGACGTCGGACAGCGCGGTCCGCACATCGCCGACGACACGGGGGTCCCGGGCCCGGGCGCCACCCGGCGGATGCCGCGTATCCACCGGAGCAGCAGCCGTACCGTGGCGTTTCGGCCCCGTCGTCACCCGTCGTTACCCGACCCATGCGACCCGAACACTGCAAGGAGCCCGCACCTGTGAGCAGTGCCGACAACACCAACGCCGCCCTGCGTGCCGACATCCGCCGCCTGGGTGACCTCCTCGGCGAGACCCTCGTCCGACAGGAGGGCCCCGACCTCCTCGACCTCGTCGAGCGGGTCCGGGCCCTCACCCGCAGCGACGGCGAGGCCGCCGCGGAGCTGCTCGGCTCCACCGACCTGGAGACGGCGGCCAAGCTCGTACGCGCGTTCTCCACCTACTTCCACCTGGCGAACATCACCGAGCAGGTGCACCGCGGCCGCGAGCTGCGCGCCAAGCGCGCCGCCGAGGGCGGCCTCCTGGCCCGCACCGCCGACCAGCTCAAGGACGCCGACCCCGACCACCTCCGGGAGACCGTCCGGAACCTGGGCGTCCGGCCCGTCTTCACCGCCCACCCCACCGAGGCCGCCCGCCGCACCGTCCTGAACAAGCTGCGCCGGATCGCCGAACTCCTCGACACCCTCGCCGTCGGCGGCGACCGCCGCCGCACCGACCTGCGGCTGGCCGAGAACATCGACCTGCTCTGGCAGACCGACGAGCTGCGCGTCGCCCGCCCCGAGCCCGCCGACGAGGCCCGCAACGCCGTCTACTACCTGGACGAACTCCACGCGGGCGCGGTCGGCGACGTGCTGGAGGACCTGTCCGCCGAGCTGGAACGGGTCGGCGCCCCGCTGCCCGCCACCACCCGCCCGCTCACCTTCGGCACCTGGATCGGCGGCGACCGCGACGGCAACCCCAACGTCACCCCCCAGGTGACCTGGGACGTGCTGATCCTCCAGCACGAGCACGGCATCACCGACGCCCTCGCCGTCGTCGACGACCTGCGCGCCGCCCTCTCCAGCTCCATCCGCAACTCCGACGCCTCCGAGGAGCTGCTGGACTCCCTCCAGCGCGACCTGGAGCTGCTGCCCGAGATCAGCCCCCGCTACAAGCGGCTCAACGCCGAGGAGCCCTACCGGCTCAAGGCCACCTGCGTCCGCCAGAAGCTCCTCAACACCCGGGCCCGCCTCGCCGGCGGCACCCCCCACCAGCCCGGCCGCGACTACCTGGGCACCGCGGAACTCCTGGCCGACCTCCACCTCATCCAGGAGTCGCTGCGCGCCCACCGGGGCCAGCTGATCGCCGACGGCCGGATGGAACGCGCCCTGCGCACCCTCGCCGCCTTCGGCCTCCAGCTCGCCACCATGGACGTACGCGAGCACGCCGACGCCCACCACCACGCCCTCGGACAGCTCTTCGACCGGCTCGGCGAGGAGTCCTGGCGGTACGCCGACATGCCCCGCGACTACCGCCGCAAGCTGCTCGCCAAGGAACTCCGCTCCCGCCGCCCCCTCGCGCCCACCCCCGCCCCGCTGGACGCCGCCGGGGCCAAGACCCTCGGCGTCTTCCACACCATCCGCGAGGCCTTCGAGCGGTTCGGGCCCGAGGTCGTCGAGTCCTACATCATCTCCATGTGCCAGGGCTCGGACGACGTCCTCGCCGCCGCCGTCCTCGCCCGCGAGGCCGGCCTGATGGACCTCCACGCCGGCTGGGCCAAGATCGGCATCGTGCCGCTGCTGGAGACCACCGAAGAACTCAAGATCGCCGACCAGCTCCTCGACGAGATGCTCTCCGACCCCTCCTACCGGCGGCTGGTCGCCCTGCGCGGCGACGTCCAGGAGGTCATGCTCGGCTACTCCGACTCCTCCAAGTTCGGCGGCATCACCACCTCCCAGTGGGAGATCCACCGCGCCCAGCGGCTGCTGCGCGACGTCGCCCACCGGCACGGCGTACGGCTGCGCCTCTTCCACGGCCGCGGCGGCACCGTCGGCCGCGGCGGCGGCCCCACCCACGACGCGATCCTCGCCCAGCCCTGGGGCACCCTGGAGGGCGAGATCAAGGTCACCGAGCAGGGCGAGGTCATCTCCGACAAGTACCTCGTGCCGTCCCTGGCCCGGGAGAACCTGGAGCTGACCGTCGCCGCCACGCTCCAGGCCTCCGCCCTGCACACCGCCCCGCGCCAGTCCGACGAGGCGCTGGCCCGCTGGGACGCCGCGATGGAGACCGTCTCGGAGGCCGCCCACCGCTCCTACCGCGCGCTGGTCGAGGACCCCGACCTGCCCGCGTACTTCTTCGCCTCCACCCCCGTCGACCAGCTCGCCGAGCTCCACCTCGGCTCCCGCCCCTCCCGCCGCCCCGACTCCGGCGCCGGCCTGGACGGGCTGCGGGCCATCCCGTGGGTGTTCGGCTGGACCCAGTCGCGGCAGATCGTCCCCGGCTGGTTCGGCGTCGGCTCCGGGCTCAAGGCCGCCCGCGATGCGGGTCTTGACGCGGTCCTGGACGAGATGCACCAGCACTGGCACTTCTTCCGGAACTTCCTGTCCAACGTGGAGATGACGCTCGCCAAGACCGATCTGCGGATCGCCCGGCACTACGTCGACACGCTGGTGCCCGACGAGCTCAAGCACGTCTTCGACACCATCCGGGCGGAGCACGAGCTGACCGTGCGGGAGGTGCTGCGGATCACCGGCGAGACCGAGCTGCTGGACTCCAACCCGGTGCTGAAGCAGACCTTCCACGTCCGCGACGCCTACCTGGACCCCATCTCCTACCTCCAGGTCTCCCTGCTCCACCGCCAGCGCACCGCCCGCGAGCGCGGCGAGACCCCCGACCCCCTCCTCGCCCGCGCCCTCCTGCTGACGGTCAACGGCGTCGCGGCGGGCCTGCGCAACACGGGCTGACCCGCGTCCGGCGCCCGAGGTGACCGCGGCCCGGGCCGCTCCGCGAGGAGCGGCCCGGGCCGCGGTCACCTCGGGCGCGGTCTTCGGCGCGGTCTTCGGGTCAGAACGTGAGGGTGGCGAAGGACGCGGCCAGGAGGGTCGCGCCGGTGAGGCCCAGGGCCCAGGCGGTGCGGCGGAGGCGGAGGCCGCCGGCGACCAACAGGGAGGCCAGGAGGAGGGAGCCCGCGAAGGGCACCCAGGCGTGCAGCACACCGGCCCAGCCGGTCCGTACCGCCTCGTCCGTGCCGGGCTTCAGGGCCACCGGCAGACGGTCGCCCGGGCCGTCGGCGACCGCCTTGTCGATCCGCACCCCGGCGCGGGCGCGGCCGGAGTCGTCGGTGGGCGCGAAGGCGCCGGTGCACCAGTCGTCGTCGCACCGGGAGACCGTGACCGTGCCGCGTTCGAGATTCTTGGTGAACATCGCCGACTTGGCGGTCCCCCACGAGTACCACACCCCGGCGACCAGGACGAACAGCGCGATAAGCGCCATGACCACGTTCTTCGTGAGCAACAGCAGCCCGTACGCGTTCTCGCCCGCCCGCCGCGTACGGCTGCGCTTGATCGTGCCGGTGGAAGACATGGCGGCGATCCTGGCGACACCCGGGCGCGCGGTCAACCTTTCCGGTCGGGGCCCGCCCGGGCGGGGGTCAGGAGTTGTACGTGCCCTGCGCGCGCTCCAGGCCGTCGACGATCAGCGTCTCCACGGCGTCCGCCGCGCGGTCCACGAAGTAGTCCAACTCCTTGCGCTCGGCGGCGGAGAAGTCCTTGAGCACGAAGGCCGCGACATCCATCCGGCCGGGCGGGCGGCCGATGCCGAAGCGGACGCGGAAGTAGCCGGGGCCGAGCGACTTGGTGATCGACTTCAGGCCGTTGTGGCCATTGTCACCACCGCCGAGCTTCAGCCGCAGCGCGCCGTAGTCGATGTCCAGTTCGTCGTGGATCGCAATGATGTGCCCGACCGGCACCTTGTAGAAGTCGCGCAGCGCGGTGGTCGGTCCTCCGGAGAGGTTCATGAACGACATCGGCTTGGCGACGATCACCCGCCGGCCGGCCGGGCCGGGCGGGCCGACGCGCCCCTCCACGACCTGCGCGCGGGACTTGTGCGCCTTGAACCGGGCGCCCATGCGGTCGGCCAGCAGGTCGGCCACCATGAAGCCGACGTTGTGGCGGTTGCCCGCGTACTCGGGCCCGGGGTTGCCGAGGCCCACCACGAGCCAGGGGCTGGCTTCGTCCGTCATCTGGCTGTCTCCTGGAGTGGGCCGGGGGTGGCTGCGGCCGCCGCCCCGGGCCCGGCCCCGGGAGGGGCGGGGCGGGACGGCGGCCGGACAGGGGGCAAGGGCGTCGCGCCGGCGGCGGGCCCCGGTGCTCTACGGCGCCGAGGCGGTGCCGTGACGCCCGCGGGGCGTGGTTACGCCTCCTCGCCCTCACCCTCGCCCTCGGCGGCCGGGGCCTCGGCCTGGGCACCGACGACCTGGAGCACGACGGTGTCCTCCTCGACGGCCAGGGTGGTGCCGGCCGGCAGGGTGATGTCCTTGGCCAGGACGGAGTGACCGGCGTCCAGACCCGCGATGGAGACGGTGACCGACTCCGGGATGTGGGTGGCCTCGGTCTCCACCGGCAGCGCGTTCAGCACGTGCTCCAGCAGGTTGCCGCCGGGGGCCAGGTCGCCCTCGGTGTGGACCGGAATCTCGACGGTGACCTTCTCGCCGCGCCGGACCAGGAGCAGGTCCACGTGGCGGAGGAAGCCCTTGATGGCGTCGCGCTGCACGGCCTTGGGGATGACGAGCTCCTTCTTACCCTCGAGGTCGAGGGCGAGGAGCGCGTTCGGGGTCTTGAGCGCGAGCATCAGGTCGTGGCCCGGCAGGTTGACGTGGACCGGCTCGGCGCCGTGGCCGTACACCACGGCGGGGACCAGACCCTCACGGCGGGCGCGGCGGGCGGCGCCCTTGCCGAACTCGGTACGGGGCTTGGCGGAAAGCTTGATCTCGGCCATGACTGCACTCCTCGTAGTCATTCGATGAACGATCTGACGGCCGTCACCCGGCCCACGACAGACCACCTCTACGAAGAGCGCGTCGATAACGGACGAGCCGCGCGCGTGGCCGCACACAGCTTCCCTCGCCGAGCAACCCGGCAATTCTACCGTCCCCGGACCCATGCCCCGGCACCCGCCCGCGGCCCCGGCACCCGCCCGCGGCCCCGGCACCCGGCCCCCGGCACATGGCTGAGGCCACCCCGCCGGGGGTGGCCTCAGATCGGTCGGCGGGCGCCTAAGTCACCGGCGCCGGTGCCGGCACCCATCAGTGCTCCTCGAAGAGGCTGGTCACCGAGCCGTCCTCGAAGACCTCCTGGACCGCGCGGGCGATGGTGGGCGCCATCGACAGCACGGTGATCTTGTCGAGCTCGACCTCGCTCGGGGTGGGCAGGGTGTTGGTGAAGACGAACTCGCTCACCTTCGAGTTCTTCAGCCGGTCCGCGGCCGGGCCGGACAGCACACCGTGGGTGGCGGTCACGATCACGTCCTCCGCCCCGTTGGCGAACAGCGCGTCCGCCGCGGCGCAGATGGTTCCACCGGTGTCGATCATGTCGTCGACCAGGACGCAGACCCGACCCCGGACATCACCCACGACCTCGTGGACGGTGACCTGGTTGGCCACGTCCGGGTCGCGGCGCTTGTGCACGATGGCCAGCGGGGCGCCGAGCCGGTCGCACCAGCGGTCGGCGACCCGCACCCGGCCGGCGTCCGGGGAGACCACGGTGAGCTTGGAGCGGTCGACCTTGGCGCCCACGTAGTCCGCGAGCACCGGCAGGGCGAAGAGGTGGTCGACCGGCCCGTCGAAGAAGCCCTGGATCTGGTCGGTGTGCAGATCGACCGTGAGGATCCGGTCGGCGCCCGCGGTCTTGAACATGTCCGCGATCAGACGGGCCGAGATGGGCTCGCGGCCGCGGTGCTTCTTGTCCTGGCGGGCATAGCCGTAGAAGGGCACGATCACCGTGATCGAGCGCGCGGAGGCCCGCTTCAGCGCATCGATCATGATGAGCTGTTCCATGATCCATTTATTGATCGGAGCCGTGTGGCTCTGGATCAGGAAACAGTCGGCGCCTCGCGCGGACTCCTGAAAACGGACGTAGATCTCGCCGTTGGCGAAGTCGAATGCCTTGGTCGGGACCAAGCTGACGCCCAGCTCGTGGGCGACCTCCTCGGCCAGCTCGGGGTGGGCGCGGCCGGAGAAGAGCATCAGCTTCTTCTCGCCGGTCGTCTTGATCCCGGTCACAGCAAGTCTCCTTGGATGTCACTTTGATGCGCTTATCACGGTACGCCCCGCACGGCGCACCCGTGCACGGGTCATCCCTCGCCCGCGTCCTCCTGGCGGGCCGACTCGGCGGCCCTGGCGGCGGCGCTTCCGGGGCGCTTGCGGGCGACCCAACCCTCGATATTCCGCTGCTGACCGCGTGCGACGGCGAGCGAGCCCGGGGGCACATCCTTGGTGATGACCGAGCCGGCGGCGGTGTAGGCGCCGTCCCCGATCGTGACCGGAGCCACAAGCATGTTGTCCGCTCCGGTGCGGCAGTGGCTGCCGATGGTGGTGTGGTGCTTGTTGACGCCGTCGTAGTTCACGAACACGCTGGCGGCGCCGATGTTGGTGTATTCGCCGATGGTCGCGTCGCCGACGTAGGACAGGTGCGGCACCTTGGTGCCCTCGCCGATCCTGGCGTTCTTCATCTCCACATACGTGCCGGCCTTGGCCTTGGCGCCGAGCCGGGTGCCGGGGCGCAGATACGCGTACGGGCCGACGCTCGCGCCCGCGCCGATCTCCGCGCCCTCGGCGACGGTGAAGCTCACCTTCGCGCCCTCGCCGACGGTGGTGTCGGTGAGCCGGGAGTTCGGGCCGACCTCGGCGTTCGCCGCGATGTGGGTGGCGCCGAGCAGCTGGGTGCCGGGGTGGACCAGGGCGTCCGGCTCGAAGGTGACGGCCGCGTCCACCCAGGTGGTGGCCGGGTCGACGACGGTCACCCCGCTGAGCATGGCCTGGGTCAGCAGCCGGTCGTTGAGCAGCCTGCGCGCCTCGGCGAGCTGCACCCGATTGTTGATGCCGACGATCTCGCGGTGGTCCCCGGCCACACAGGCGCCGACGCGGTGCCCGGCCTCGCGCAGGATGCCCAGCACATCGGTGAGGTACTCCTCGCTCTGGCTGTTGTCGGTGCGCACTTTGCCCAGGGCGTCGGTCAACAGGCGGGCGTCGAAGGCGAAGACCCCCGAGTTGATCTCGCGGATCTCGCGCTGGGCGTCGGTGGCGTCCTTGTGCTCGACGATCGCGGTGACCGCGCCGCTCGCCCCCTCGCGTACGATCCGGCCGTAGCCGGTCGCGTCGGGGACCTCGGCGGTCAGCACGGTGACGGCGTTGCCCTCGGCGGCGTGGGTCCCGGCGAGCCGGCCGAGGGTCTCCCCGGTCAGCAGCGGGGTGTCCCCGCAGACGACGACCACGGTGCCGTCCAGGACGACCCCGCTGTCGGAGAGTTCCTCGAGCCCCATCCGCACGGCGTGGCCGGTGCCGTTCTGCTCGTGCTGCACGGCGGTGCGCACCTCGGCGTCGATCTCCGCCAGATGGGCGGTGACCTGCTCGCGGGCGTGGCCGACGACGACCACCAGGTGCTCGGGGGACAGTTCGCGGGACGCGGCGACGACGTGCCCGACGAGGGACCGGCCGCAGATCGCATGCAGGACCTTGGGGGTCGCCGACTTCATGCGGGTGCCCTCACCCGCTGCGAGGACGACGACGGCTGCCGGGCGGTTGACGCTCACGGATGTGCCCTTCGGGCTCGGCTCGGGGTGGACACCCGGCAGGATACCGAGAGGTTTCGGGGCGGGAACGAGGGTGGGTCCCGGCGTGGGCGGTCAGGTTTCGAACTTGAGCTCCCCCGCCAGGACTCGAACCTGGAATAATGCATCCAAAGTGCATTGTGTTGCCCATTACACCACAGGGGATGGCAAAAAGGTCAAATCGGACACCCGGTGGAGGTTGTCGACTTGGCCCCCACCACTATGCCGTACCACCAGCCCTCAATGCGACGGTACAGATCGGCTGCACCCCGCACGCGAACGACGAGACAGCCGTGGTACCCGTCGTCGACGTTCTTCCGGACTGTCTTCGGGTTGTGTTTCTTGAGTGTCGTCCGGTCAAAAGTGGTGGCCAGAACGCCCACCACGGCTGCCCAGTAGTCCTCTGCTGCTGTGACATCGGCCTCCTCGTGAATCATCACGCGATAGCGGAGGCGGTCCGGCTCGACGCCCAGTAGGTGGAGCCAGGCGAGATAGACGCGGATCATGCCCGCGTCGCTGTTGACGAAGACCACCGTCTCTTGGAGGCGGTAGGGCTTGCTCTTCGTGCCTTCCGCCCAGTACAGCCCCACCCCCACCAGGAACAGCTCCCGGTCCGTCAGCTCGCCGATCTCCCGCGCCGCCGCCAGCTTCGTCTGCTGGCGCTCGATCTCGCGCCGCCGCAGCGTGGCCTCCCATCCCCGCTTGGCGATCGCCGACGCCTCCTCCCGCGTGCGCGGCGGCGGCTTCGGCAGGTCGCGTACCCACAGCGAGATCGAGCTCTTCGAGCACCCCAGCTCCAGCTGGATCTGGTCGTAGGTCATGCCGCGCAGTCGCATTTCGCGGGCCTTCGCCCGTAAGCCGTCCTTCGCGTTCGGCCGCTTGGTCCACTCGGGTGGCGGCTCGCCCTCCAGGAGGCGGTTCAGGATGTCGTTGTTGTGGACCTTCAGGCGGTCGCGGATCTGCCTACGGCTCAGGCCTTCCCTCCGGAGCGCGATCGCCCGCTCTCGCAGTTCCTCGAAGATGGCCGACCGGTCGCGCGGGCCGCTCGTCCCGTCGCTGTCGCGGCGTCCTGGTTCGCTCATGGTCACACTGTTGTTCGCCCCGCAGACACGTGTGTCGCAAACATGGACGATTCATTCGTTCGAGTTAAAAGCCGCACTTCGCGTTCTGTTCGAGGGCGCTTCGCCCCTGCCGTGTCCCGGGGTGCACCCCTGGCGCCCGGCCGTAGTCTGGTCCGTATGACTGCGACGGGGGATACGGGGGACGTCGAGGCGGCGGGCGCGCGGGGCGCGCCCGCCGGGCCGTGGTGGTGGCCGCGGCGGCGGAGCATGGTGCTGGACATCGTCCTGGCCGTGGTGTCGGCGGTGGAGTGCGCGGCGGAGGGCGTCGCGTTCGCCCATGACGCCGGCGTCCCGGCCGCCGTAGGGGTGGCGATGGGGCTGCTGGTCGGCGCCACGCTGCTGCTGCGGCGGCGCTGGGCGATCGCCGTGGTGCTGATATCGATCGCGGTCACCCCGGCGGAGATGGGCATGCTGCTCAGCATCGTCGGCCTCTACACCCTCGCCGCCTCCGAGGTGCCGCGCCGGATCACGGCCGTGCTGGCCGGGATGTCCGGCGCGGGCACGCTGATCATCTCGACCATCCGGTTCCGGGAGGACATGCACCACGGCACCACGGCGTCCACCGGCTGGTGGATCCCGCTGGTCGCCGTGGTGATGTCCCTGGGGCTGACCGCGCCGCCCATCCTGCTCGGGCTGTACGTCAGGGCCAGGCGGCGGCTCGTGGAGAGCCTGCGGGAGCGGGCGGACGGCCTGGAGCGCGAGCTGTCGCTGCTGGCGGAGCGGGCCGAGGAGCGGGCGGAGTGGGCCCGTAACGAGGAGCGCACCCGGATCGCCCGCGAGATGCACGACGTGGTGGCCCACCGGGTGAGCCTGATGGTGGTGCACGCGGCGGCCCTCCAGGCGGTCGCCCTCAAGGACCCGGAGAAGGCCGCGAGGAACGCGGCGCTGGTCGGCGACATGGGCCGGCAGGCGCTGACCGAGCTGCGGCAGATGCTCGGAGTGCTGCGCTCCGAGGACGTCGGCCAGCGGGCCCCGGCCTCGGCCGCCACCCGCCCGGCGGACGAGGACCCGGCGCCCCTGGCGGCGGTGGCCGCCGCCGCGTCGGCCGCGGCGGAGGCGGCCGGGGCGGCGGGGGGGGCCGGGGCGGCGGGCGCGGGGGCGGTGCGCGGGGCCCGGGCAGCGGAGGGGGCCGGGGCGGCGGACCTCGCCGGCGGGCCCGGCCTGGCGAGCGGGCCGCGCCTGGCGGAGCTGGAGACGCTGGTCGGGCAGTCGCGGGCGGCCGGGATGGTCGTGGAGCTGTCGGTGGAGGGCGAGGCGCGCGGCTACGCGCCCCGGGTGGAGCAGACCGCCTACCGCGTGGTCCAGGAGGCGCTGACCAACGTCCACAAGCACGCGCCGGGCGCGCGGGCGCGGGTCCGGCTCGCCTACCGGATCTCCGAGGTCGCGGTGCAGGTGGAGAACGGCCCGTCGGAGCGGGGCGCGGCGGACGCGGGGCTGCCGAGCGGCGGCAACGGCCTGCTGGGGATGAAGGAGCGGGTGGCGGTGCTCGGCGGCGGGTTCGTGTCAGGGGCCACGGAGGCGGGTGGCTTCCGGGTCTCGGCGGTCATCCCGGACCGTGCGGCCGCGGACCGTGCGGCCGGGGATCGTGCGGCCGGGGACCGTGCCCCCGCGGACGCTGTGGTCCGTACGGCCGACAGCTCCGCCGGCGGCTCGGTGGACCTCCCCGTGCGGGAGCGGGACGCCGAGCGGGCGAAGAGCGCATAGCCCTCCTGGGTCCCATCCCCATGGGTTTGCGGTGAGTATCGGACAGCGACACGCCGACACGACGGCGTGTCGCTGTCCGATACTCACCGCGGATCGGGCCCTACCCGCGCGCCAGGCGCTGCGGCTGGACTCCCGTCACCAGCGCCGCCAGCGCCGCGTCGATGTCCGGGCCCAGGTACCAGTCCCCGGTGTGGTCCAGGCTGTACACCCGGCCCTCCGCGTCGATGGTCAGCAACGCCTGCCCGTCCGCCTCCTCGCCCAGCGGGCAGACCTCCGTGCCCAGCGCCCGTCCTAAATCGCCCAGCGTCCTGGCCAGGTGCAGGCCGTGCAGCGGGTCGATGTGGAAGGGGGTCGGGGCGATGTGCCGCCCGGCCCCGGGCGGGACGACCCGCAGCCCGCCGAACTCGGCCCACGCCTCGACGGCCGCCGGGAAGACGGCGTGCAGGTGCCCGGCGGGGGAGATGTGGGCGCGCAGGGTGTCCGCCCACACCTCGGCCTGCCGGATGTCGCGACGCCCCGGCCGCCAGCCGGCCTCGCGCAGGGCGGCGTCGACGGCGACGGAGAAGCGGGTGGTGTCCATGGCGCGCACGCGTGGCGATGCCTCCAAGGTCAGCCCCTGGCCGGGCCCGCCGGGGCCTCTGCCCCGCCGGCCCCATCGGGGTGTCCCACGGCCCGTACGCCGAAATGGGCCAGCAGCGGCACGCAGGACCGGCACGGCGGGGCGTAGCTGCCGTGGTGCGGGTCGCCGGCCTCGCGGATCCGGCGCGTTGTGATCTTGGCCTGTTTGAAGGCGCGGCGGGCCTCGCCGTGGCTGAGCGGCTTGCGGGCGGCGCGCTTGGAGCGGTTCGCCTCCACGCCGGTCAGATGGCGGGACAGCAGGATCGCCTCCGGGCAGCGGCCGGTGAACCGCTCTCGCTGCGCGCTGGTGAGGGTGTCCAGGAAGTCCTGGACGAGGGGGTGCAGCGCGGGCGGCTGGTCGCCCTTGCTCGCGGTGCAGGTGAGGGTCTGCCCGCGGACGGAGAGCGCGGCGGCGACGGTCGGCAGGATGCCGTCGCGGCGGTGGAGGAGCTCGGGCGGCCCGGCCGCGCCGTCGGTGTCGCTCCAGCTGAGCCGTGGGTCGTGCTGTCCGGGCGCGGCGCCGTCGTGGCCGCCCGGCCTGCTCGTACCGTGCATGTTCCGCCTTCCCTCCCCGCGCAATCCGCGCGCGATCCCGCGCAATCCCCCCGGTTGCGAAGATCAGCCTGCCAAATGTTGCGCGTGGTGCGAAAGTCCGGGGGTGTCCGGTGCGGGCCGGGCGAAAATTGGCGGGCCGCGGAGCGGTCCGGGTCGGCCAGTGGAGGGCGGGCGCGGCGGGGTCCGGGTCGGCCCGTGGGTGCCGGGCGCGGCGGGGTCCGGCCTCGCGCTACCGCATAGTCTGTCCGTAGTAGCCAGCAGCAGCAGGGGGCATCCGCCATGACGACAGGTCGGCTCGGGCAGCACGCCGCGCCACCGAACACGGCCTACGCCGGGCAGGTCGTGCACTTCCCGGACCCGGTGAGGGCCGCCAGGCACCCCAAGGGCGTCTGGGTGGACGAAAACGGCTATCCGGACTTTACGTCCTATGCGCGCGCCGCCGCCGAAATAGCCGAGCCCCCCGAGGGATTCGGCGTCGACGAACTGCGGCTGACCGACTACGTGTCCGCCAACGCCGCGCTGCACGCGGTCGGCCACGACCTGTGGGACGGCTCGTCGAGCGTGGCCACCCCGCACGGCTGGACCTGGCACCACGTCGCCGGCACCCGCCGCCTGGAGCTGATCCCGGTGGAGGTCAAGGCGCTGCTGCGGCACCACGGCGGGCTCGCGACCGCCGCCGTCGACCAGGACAAGCGCGGCACCCGGCCCCTCCAGGAGACCCGCCCGGTCCACTTCCGGCTGCCCAAGCGCGGTCTGTCGGTCACCGAGGAGCAGGTCCTCGGCGTCGAGGAGGACCTCGGCTACCGGCTGCCCGGCGCGTACCGCGCCTTCCTCAAGGCGGCGGGCGGCTGCGCGCCCGTCGGCGCGGCGCTCGACCCCGAGCTCGGCCTGCTGGTCGACCAGCCGTTCTTCACGGTGCGCGACGAGGCCGCGGTCAACGACCTCGTCTACATCAACAAATGCCTGCGCGACCACTTCACCAAGGACTTCCTCGGGGTCGGCTTCGTGCAGGGCGGGGTCATCGCGGTGAAGGTCAAGGGCGACGCGATCGGCTCGGTCTGGTTCTGCGCGTACGACGACGCGCGGGACCGCGACGGCTGGACGGTGCAGGAGCGCGTCGAGCACCTGATGCTGCCCTGCGGCGACGACTTCGACGCCTTCCTGCTGCGGCTCGCGGGCAACCCGCCGGAGTTGGAGACGGTGGCCAACCTGATGGTGGAGGGCGGCTTCGCGTACGCCGTCCCGGTGGAGGGATGAGCGCGATGGTGACCTTCGCACAGGCGCAGGAGCGCGCGGAACTCTGGATCAACGGCGACGTGCCCGGCTACCAGCAGCGCGAGGTGCGGGTGCGGGAGTTCGACCTGGGCTTCGTGGCCTGGGCCGAGGACCGCGCGGACGGCCCCGTCTCGGACGCGCCCGCCGAGGGCGCCCGGCTGGTCATCGCCCGCGACAGCGGGGACACGACCCTGTGGCCCGCGCTGCCGGTGGGCGAGGTCATCCGCCGGTACGAGGAGGAGTACGGATCCCCCGGCGGCCGCGAGGAGACCACCTCCACGGGGAGCCGGCCCCAGCGCATCGACCTCAACGCGACCTCCTTCCTGCTGACCCCGCCGGCCTGGCTCCAGGAGGCGGCCGACGCCATGGGCATCCCCGACCAGCGGTCGGGCGCCAGTGGTGGTGGGCGCGGGTCGGACTCCGGCCCGGCGCCCGCCGGACCGGCGGGCGACTCGACCGGCGACTCGACCGGTGGCACGCCGGGGGCCGGGGCCGCGCCGCCTGCGGCGCCGGACGGTGATTCCGCCGCGGATTCCGGCACGGCCGGTGGTTCGGCCGACGGCGGGGCGGACGACTGGCCGGGTTCCGGTACGGGCTCGCCTGCGGCTTTCGCCACAGCCGGTGGTCCGGCCGAGCGCGGGCCGGACGACTGGCCGGGCGCGTCCGGCCCGGCGAGGGGCCCCGCCGGCGGCGAGCCCGGCGTGGTGGACGACTGGCCGGGCTCTGGCGCGTCGGGCACGGCCGGAGCCGGGGCGGCTGCGGCGTCGGGTGCGTCGGGTTCGTATGGCGGTGGTTCCGAGGCGGGTGCTTCGGGTGGCGCCGGTGACGGGGCTTCGGGGGCGGATGACTGGCCGGGCGCGTCGGGCGCAGCCGGAGCTGCGACGGCTGCGGCATCGGGTTCGTATGGCGGTGGTTCTGGGGCGGGTGCTCCGACCGGGGCCGCTGACGGCGCGCCGGGGACCGACGACTGGCCGGGCGCGTCGGGTGTGGCCGGAGCTGGGGCGGCCGCGGGGCCGGGCGAGTCCGGTTCGTACGGTGGTGCTCCTGGCGGGGTTGCTGACCGTCCGTCGGGGGCCGACGACTGGCCGGGCGCTTCGGGCGGGGCCGGTGGGTACAGCGGTGCCTCCGGGGGCGGCGCTGCGAGCGGGGCCGCTGACGGCGCGTCGAGTACGGACGACTGGCCGGGCGCGGCCGGCGCGGGTGCGCCCGGGGGTTCCGGTGGGGCCGCTGGGCGGTCGTCGGCGGTGGACGATTGGCCGGGTTCCGGCACATCGGGCGCGGGTGCGGGGGCTTCTGACGACGACTCGCGGGGCGGCCGGCAGGGCGTCGGGGCGGATGCCGCCGCGGGGGGCGACAGTCCCTGGGGCGCCCCCGCCGACTCCCCGGCCCCCGGTGCCCCCGCCGGCGGCACGCCGTGGGCGGGTGCCGACACCAACTCCGGGAGCGATGACAGCGACCGGTCGGTCGCCCCGCCCGTCACGGTCTTCGCGCCGCCGCTCGCGGGCTCCGACGACGAGGACACCCCGGCGCCGGGCGTGCGCCCTGACGCGAAGACGGAGTTGCTGTCGGCGGGCAGCGCGCTGCCGCCCACCGCCATTGCCCCGGCCCTGGACATGCCGCCCCCGTCGGGGCCGCCGGCCACGGGCCCGGGCGTGCCCGGGGCGCCTCCCGGCGCCCCCGGCGTGCCGTCGGCCCCGCCCGGCGTGCCTGGCGCCGGCCCGGCCCCGGGGCAGCCCGCGCCGCCTCCGCCGCCGTCCGGGCCCGGTGCTCCGGGGGCGTCGGCCGGGGGGTACGTGCCGACGCAGCTGGTCTCGGCGCTCGACCCCGAGGGCCTCGGCGCCCCGGGTGGGGCACCGGGCGGTGCGCAGACGCCGCCTCCGCCGTCGGCGCCCGGCGCCCCGGGCACGGGCGCGACGCCTCCGCCCGGCGCACCCGGCCAGCCCGGCGCGCCGGACGGGATGCACGCCGCGGCGACGATGTTCGCCGGGGGGCCGGGCGCGCCGGGCGTGCCCGGAGCCCCCGGTGGGCCGGGAGCCCCCGCGGCCCCCGGTGGACCCGCGGCCCCCGGAGCCCCTGGTGCGCCGGGCGCGGGCGCCCCGCAGCCGCCCGGCCCGCCTGGACCTCCTGGGCCGCCCGGGCCTCCCGGTGCGCCGGGTCAGCCCGCCGCGTCGGGCCCCCAGCCGCCCGGTCCGCCGGGTGTGCCGGGCGCCGGGGGCGCCCAGATGCCGCCCCCGTCGGGTCCGGCCGCAAACTTCCCCGGCCCGCCGAGCGCTCCCGGTGGGATGCACGCGGCGGCCACGATGCTCGCCGGTGGCCCAGGCGCACCCGGCCAGCCCGGCGCTCCCGGCGCACCCGGTCAGCCCGGCGTGCCCGGCGCTCCCGGCCAGCCCGGTGCCCCGGGGCAGCCCGGGGTGCCCGGCCCCGGCGGTGCTCAGGCGCCGCCCCCGCCGCCCGGCCCCGGCTTCCCGGACGCGCCCGGTGGCCCCGGCGCGCCCGGGATGCCTGGCGCACCCGGTCAGCCCGGCGCACCCGGCCAGCCCGGCGCGCCGGGTCAGCCTGGCGCGCTGGGTCAGCCCGCCGTCCCCGGCGCTCCCGGCCAGCCCGGCGCTCCCGGGCAGCCTGCCGTCCCCGGCGGCGTGCACGCCGCCGCGACGATGCTCGCGGGCGGCCCCGGCACGCCCCCGCCCGGTATGCCGGGCCCCGGCATGTCCGGCCCCGGCACCGCTCCGCCCGGCGGCGGATACGCCTACCCCGCGCCGCCGTCCGGCCAGCCGACCGTCGGCCCCGGCTATATGGCGGTGCTGCGCTACCGCGCGCAGGACGGCTCCGAGCAGCAGCTCATCCGCCGTTCCGCGCCCGGCACCCCGCACCCCGAGTGGCAGATCCTGCACGAGCTGCGCGGGATGAACGTCCCCCCGCAGCAGGTGCTGGAGCTGCACACCGAGCTGGAGTCCTGCGATCTGCCCGGCGGCTACTGCGCGCGCATGATCAAGGAGACCTGGCCGCAGGTGCGGATCAGCCACACGGCGGCGTACGGGCGCGACCACGCGACCCGTCAGCAGGGCGTACGCCATCTGATCGAGCACCAGGGGGAGTTGCACCAGGTGGCGGACGGCCCGGCCCGTCCGGCCCCGAACCGGGTGCCGCTGCCGCACCCCAGCCAGGTGCAGCGGGTGCCCCCGGTGCCGCCGGAGGCGCTGGCGCAGGAGCTGATCCAGTCGTTCGGCCCGCAGGGCGTCTTCCGGTTCGACCAGCGCGCGGTGTCGCGGATGGGCGTGCCGGACGTGGTCGCGCAGACGCTGGTCTGGGCGGGGCTGCCGATGGACTTCGGGCCGTTCTTCTGGGCGCAGGCGCAGCAGGGCCGTCCGGTGCCGACGCTCGCCGAGCTGGCCGCCGAGCGCGGGGTGCAGCCCGCGCCGGACGCGGGGTCGTACCTGGTCATGGGCAATGACTTCGGCCGTCAGCTCTGCGTGCAGTACGGCACGGCGCACATCGTGGCGGTGCCGGTGGAGGCGGGCCCCGGTGGTACGTCGGTGCCGCCGCAGTTCGTCAACACCTCGCTGCCGGACTTCGTCCGCTGCCTGGCCCTGCTGGGCCGGATGTGGCGGCTGCGGTACGGGCTGACGCCCGAGCAGGCGGGCCGCTGGACGGTCGACTTCCAGGCGCAGCTCGCCTGCCTGGACCCGGCGGCGCTGTCCTCGCCGGACCACTGGTGGGCGGTGCTGCTGGAGCAGATGTGGGACGGCCTGCTCTGAACGAGCCCTGACGTACGAGCCCTGACGTACGAGCCCTGATAGCGAGTCCTGAGGCGAACAGCGCCAGAACATCAGGACCGAGGCGCCCGACCCCCGTGACGGGGGCGGGCGCCTCGTCGTTGTCCTGTCCGGATTCCGTGTCGGCGCCACGAGGGCACGACCACGACAGCCCGGCCGAGGAAGATGGGCGGAGTGTCGCGTTATGTGCGATTAGCCGCGATCTATAAAGATGTGCGCCGGAGCGGTTGCATGCCGGACAAAAGGGGTTCCAAGGATGGGCGCATCGGTGTCACGTCAAGGTTTCACCATCGGCGGACGGGGCCGCGGCTACCGCCCCGAGCAGGTCGACCGCGCTCTGGCGGAGTTGTCCGACGCCCGCGACGCGGCGTGGGAGCGGGCCGCGCGGCTGACCGTGCTGAGCAATGAGCTGTCCGCCGAGGCCGAGCGGCTGCGCGAGGCGGTCGCCCAGCTGGCCCCCCAGACCTACGAATCGCTGGGCGACCGGGCGCGGCTGATTCTGTTCGCGGCCGAGGAGGAGGCCGCGAGCCTGCGGGCGCGCGCCGAGGCCTCGGCGCAGGAGCTGTGGGACGCCGCGCGGGCCGCGGCCCGTACGGTCGAGGAGGCCGCCCGCGAGGAGGCCGAGCGGGTGCGGGCCGCCGCCGAGGCGTCCGCGCGCGCCACCCTGGAGTCGGCCCAGGCCGATGTGGACGAACTGCGCGCCGCCTCGCGGCAGGACGCCAAGGAGTGGCGGGGCGAGGCCCTGTCCGCGCTGAAGGAGACGCGGCAGCGCAGCGCCGCCGTCCTGGCCGAGCTGGAGCGGGACCACGCCGAGCGCTGGGAGGCGGCGGGCCGGGAGATCGCCGAGCGGGAGGCCGCGGTGGCCGAGGGCGTGGCGCAGATGGAGGAGCGCGCGCAGCGGAAGCTCGCCGAGGCCAAGCGGGAGTACGCGATGGCCGAGCAGGCGGCGCGGCTGCGGCAGGAGGACGCCCAGGCGCAGGCGGCGGAGATCATCGCGCAGGCGCGGGCCCGGGAGGAGCGTCTTGAGCGGGAGACGGAGCGGACGCTGCGCGAGCACGTGGAGCGGCGCGAGGAGCTCAAGTCGCATCTGGAGCATGTGCGGGGCAGCCTGGCGGCGCTGACCGGGCGGCCGGTCGCCGAGGACATCGGCTCGGCGCCGCAACCGGAAGCCTGACGGCCCGGCACCGGCCCCGGGACTTCGCCGCGCTCCCGCGCTCCCGCGCTCCCGGGGCCCCGTTACCCCGCCGTCCGCGCCTGCTCGTCGGCGCCCGTGGCGCCTTCCGGGCCGGTCGCCCCCGCCGCGCCCTGCTCCCCGTCGAGCCCGGCGGGGGTCCGGCGCGGGGCGAGGAACAGCAGGGTCAGCAGGGCCAGGACGGCGGCGCCCGCCGAGCCGACGTACACGTGCTCGACGGCGGTGTCGACCGCGCGCCGCAGATAGTCGGCGGCCTGGTCGGTGAGGGTGCCGGGGTGCTCGAGCGCGCGGGAGACCGAGTCGAGGTCGTCGGGCAGGCCGGGGCGGATGGCGGAGGGGGCCACCTCCAGGCGCCCGGTCAGCGTGGCGTTGGCGACGGCGCCGAAGACGGCCGCCCCCACGCATTGGCCGACCAGCCGGCAGAAGAGGATCGAGGCGGTCGCGGTGCCGCGCTCCGCCCAGCGTACGGACGACTGGACCCAGATGATCAGCGGTAGCTGGAAGAGACCGAGGGCCGCGCCGAGCAGCAGCATGATCAGCGCGGGCTGCCAGGCCGCGCCGGGGTCCGCGCCGGGGTAGGGGAGGAGCGGGAAGGCGAGCAGGACCAGCGCGGCGATCGAGACGCCGGTGATCGCGCAGCGCCGGAAGCCGATCCGGTTGTAGACGCGGCTGCTCAGGGCGGCGGAAATCGGCCAGCTGAGGGTCATGGCCGACAGCACGAACCCGGCCGCGATCGGGCCGAGGCCCAGGACCGACTGGCCGTAGGTGGGCAGGAAGACGGTCGGGGCGATCATCAGCAGGCCCAGCGCGCCGAGCGCGAGGTTGACGGCCGAGATCGTACGGCGGCGCCAGACCCAGCCGGGGATGATCGGCTCGGCGGCGCGGCGCTCGATCCACACGGTCCCGGCCATGCCCACCGCGCTGCCCGCGAACAGGGCGAGCGACGGCGCGGACAGCCAGGCCCAGGCCACCCCGCCCTGCACCAGCGCGGTCAGCAGCAGCCCGCCGGACACGAAGATCGCCAGGGCGCCCGCCCAGTCCACCCGGGAGGTGGCCACGGCCTCCCGGGCCGGCTCGTGCAGATGGCGGACGATCAGCAGCAGGGCGACGGCGCCGACCGGCAGGTTGATCAGGAAGATCCAGCGCCAGTCGGCGTATCCGGCGAGCAGCCCGCCGATGGCCGGGCCCGCCACGGAGGACAGGGCCCACACCGAGGAGAGCCGGGCCTGGATCTTCGGGCGCTCCTCGAGCGGGTACAGGTCGGCGGCGATGACCTGCACGGTGCCCTGCAGCGCGCCGCCGCCCAGGCCCTGGACGACGCGGAAGGCGATGAGGGAGCCCATGTCCCAGGCGCCCGCGCACAGCAGCGAGCCCAGCAGGAACAGCACGATCCCGAAGAGCAGGACGGGTTTGCGGCCGAAGGTGTCGGAGAGCTTGCCGTAGACCGGCAGACTGACCGTGACGGCGAGCAGATAGCCGGAGAACAGCCAGGAGAAGACGGAGAAGCCGCCGAGGTCGCCCACGATCTGGGGGATGGCCGTGGAGATGATGGTGGAGTCGAGCGCGGCGAGCGCCATGCCGAGCATCAGCGCGGCGGCGACGGGGCCCCGGCGGGCGGGGGGCGACGGGGCCGCCTCGGGGGTGGGGGGTCCGGTGTCCGAGCCTGTCCGCCGTCGTGCGGTGCCGCCCACCGTACGCACTCCTTCCCGGCCGAGCCGGGTCTCGGGGCTCGGTCGCCAGGTCCTTGTAATACCCACGATTCCATGCGGGATCGGGGGATGGGAAGCGGGCGTCCGCCCCCTGGAACAGCGGACTTGATCCTTCCGTAGCGTCAGGGTGCAGCCTCTACCCCGAGACGGGGTACGCCTGAGGTCTCACACCCCTAGGGGATGTCCACCCCTTCCTCCTACCCGGGGTTCGTACCGGCGGAGGAGGTTTCCGACCTGCGGCGCTCTTAGGGTGGCTATGGCCGGCCTGACCGGGAGGGTATGGCCAGCCCCACCACCGATAGGGAGCCAGGCACCATCGCGTCACCCCGTACGCCTGGACCACGCTTGAGGCACGCGGTCGACGACCGTTCGGCCCCCGCAGACGACGCAGACAACCCAGATGACGCAGTACCCGCAGAAGCAGACGACCTAGGAGAGTCACCGTGACAACCGCTGTATCGATTCCCAAGACCGGGGGCAGTGGGGGACATACGGCTGTTGCCGCCCGCGCACGCCAGGTGGTCAAGGCCTACGGCTCGGGGGAGACCCGCGTGGTCGCGCTCGACCATGTGGACGTCGACATAGCCCGTGGCCAGTTCACCGCCATCATGGGCCCATCGGGCTCCGGCAAGTCGACCCTGATGCACTGCCTCGCCGGGCTCGACACGGTGACCTCCGGTCAGATCTTCATCGACGAGACGGAGATCACCGGCCTCAAGGACAAGAAGCTCACCCAGCTGCGCCGCGACCGGATCGGCTTCATCTTCCAGGCGTTCAACCTGCTGCCCACGCTCAACGCCCTGGAGAACATCACGCTGCCCATGGACATCGCGGGCCGCAAGCCGGACCGCGGCTGGCTGGACCGCGTGGTGGAGACGGTGGGTCTCTCGGGGCGGCTCAAGCACCGGCCGAACCAGCTCTCCGGCGGTCAGCAGCAGCGCGTCGCCGTGGCGCGGGCCCTCGCCGCCCGCCCCGAGATCATCTTCGGTGACGAGCCCACCGGAAACCTGGACTCCAGGGCGGGCGCCGAGGTGCTCGGCTTCCTGCGGCGCTCGGTGGACGAGCTGGGCCAGACCATCGTGATGGTCACCCACGACCCGGTCGCCGCCGCGTACGCCAACCGGGTGCTGTACCTGGCCGACGGCCGGATCGTCGACGAGATGTACAACCCCACCGCCGAGCTGGTCCTCGAGCGCATGAAGAGCTTCGACGCGCGCGGGCGGGTGTCATGACCGTCTTCAAGACCTCGATGCGCAATTTCTTCGCGCACAAGGGACGCATGGCCCTGTCGGCCATCGCCGTCCTGCTGTCGGTGGCCTTCGTGACCGGCACTCTCGTCTTCACCGACACCACCAACGCCACCTTCGACCAGCTCTTCGCGAGCACCAGCCCCGATGTCTCCGTCAAGTCGAAGAACGCGGGCGGCAGCCAGAACAGCGCCCAGACCGGCAGGATCGAGACGGTGCCCGGCGCCCGGATGGCCGACCTGAAGAAGGTCAAGGGCGTCAAGTCGGTGGTCGGTGACATCAGCACCGAGACCGTCACCGTCGTCGACAAGAACAACGACGACATCGGCCCCAGCTCCGGCGCCCCGACCGTCGCCACCAACTGGGACGCGACCGAGCTCCTCTCGGTGGACGTGACCTCCGGCCACCAGCCGCGCGGCCCCACCGAGGTGATGCTCGACGCCGACACCGCCAAGAACAAGAAGCTGAAGATCGGCGACGAGCTGCGGCTCATCGCCGTGCCCGGCGAGTTCCGAGCCAAGATCGTGGGCCTGGCCGCCTTCAAGGTGACCAACCCCGGTGCCACCATCGTCTACACGGACACCGACACCGCGCAGCGCAAGCTGCTCGGCCGCCCCGGCGTGTACACCAGCTTCGCCCTCACCGCCCAGCCCGGCGTCAGCAACGACCAGCTGAAGAAGGACGTGGTCGCGGCCATCGGCGACGGCTTCAAGGTGCAGACGAAGGCGGAGGTCACCGAGGAGGGCAAGGACGACATCGGGTCCTTCCTGGACATCATGAAGTACGCGATGCTCGGCTTCGCCGGGATCGCCGTCCTGGTCGGCATCTTCCTCATCGTCAACACCTTCTCCATGCTGGTCGCCCAGCGCACCCGCGAGATCGGCCTGATGCGCGCCATCGGCTCCAGCCGCAAGCAGGTCAACCGGACCGTGCTCATCGAGGCGCTGCTGCTCGGCGTGGTCGGCTCGGTCCTCGGCATCCTGGGCGGCGTCGGCCTCGCCGTCGGGCTGATGAAGCTCATGGGCAACATGGGCCTGAACATCAGCACCGACCAGCTCACGGTCAAGCCCGCCACACCTGTCATCGGCCTCGTCATCGGCATCGTCGTCACCCTCATCTCGGCGTACATCCCCGCCCGACGCGCCGGGAAGATCTCCCCGATGGCGGCCCTGCGGGACGCGGGCACCCCGGCGGACGCCAAGGCCGGGCGCATCCGGGCCGTGGTCGGCCTGCTGCTCACGGCGGCGGGCACGCTGGCCCTGGTGGTGGCGGCGAAGGCGGACAAGGCGACCGACGGGTCGATGTTCCTGGGCCTGGGCGTGGTGCTGACCCTGGTCGGCTTCATCGTCATCGGCCCGCTGCTGGCCGGCCTGGTGGTCCGGGTGCTGGCCGCCGTCATTCTGCGGATCTTCGGCCCGGTCGGCCGCATGGCCGAGCGGAACGCGCTGCGCAACCCCCGGCGCACCGGCGCCACCGGTGCCGCCCTGATGATCGGCCTGGCGCTGGTCGCCTGTCTGTCGGTGGTCGGCTCCTCGATGGTCGCCTCGGCCAGCGAAGAGCTCGACAAGTCGGTCGGCGCGGACTTCATCATCCAGTCCGACGGCGGCAAGCCGATCACCTCGGAGATCGAGAAGGCGGTGACCGGGGCGAAGGGCCTGGACCACGTCAGCGACTTCAAGGACATCCGCGACGCCAAGATCACCACGCCTGACGGCAAGACCACCACCGACAACCTGGCGGCCTCCGACCCGACGCTCGCGGACGACCTCCGCACCCCCGCCGTCGACGGCTCGCTCGCCGACGCCTACGGCAAGGACGCCATCTCGCTGCCCGAGGGCTTCGCCAAGGACCACAAGGCGAAGAAGGGCGACACGGTCACCGTCGCCTTCAAGGGCGGCCGGACGGCCAAGCTCAAGGTCGCCGTCATCACCTCGGACGACACCTCGCTCAACAAGGGCGCCAAGTACCTGAACATCACCACGGTCGAGCGCTACGTCCCGGCCGACAAGGTCCCGGCGGACCTGATGATGCTGGCGGCCGCCAAGGACGGCCAGGAGAAGGAGGCGTACGCCTCGCTCAAGGCCCAGCTCGACCGGTATCCGCAGGTCAAGGTCCGGGACCAGACCGACTACAAGAAGCTGATGAAGGACCAGATCGGGCAGCTGCTCAACCTGGTCTACGGCCTGCTGGCCCTCGCGATCATCGTCGCCGTCCTCGGTGTGGTGAACACCCTGGCGCTGTCGGTGGTCGAGCGGACCCGCGAGATCGGCCTGATGCGCGCCATCGGTCTGTCCCGCCGTCAGATGCGCCGCATGATCCGCCTGGAGTCGGTCGTGATCGCGCTCTTCGGCGCCCTGCTGGGCCTCGGTCTCGGCATGGGCTGGGGGGCCACGGCGCAGAAGCTGCTGGCACTCGAGGGCCTGAAGACCCTGGACATCCCGTGGCCGACGATCATCACCGTCTTCATCGGCTCGGCCGTGGTCGGCCTGGTCGCCGCGCTGCTCCCGGCCTTCCGGGCCGGCCGGATGAACGTGCTGAACGCCATCGCCACCGAGTAACCCCGACTGAACAGATATCACCTGGCCACTGCCCCTCCGTGGGGGTGAGGGGCAGCGGATGGGCCCGGCGCGCTCGAAGGGAGCGCGCCGGGCCCGGCGGGTTTCCGCGACCCGGACGGAAACAGGTTCGTGATCGTGCAGTGAGCGGCGGGCGTCGGTCGCGGGGCGTCAGTCGCGGGGGAGCAGGGTACCCAGCGGCCCGAGGTCCAGATTGAGGTCCTCGGGCCGCAGGCCGTGCTGGGCGCACAGCTCCGCCATCCGCTGGTCCAGGAGCATCAGCGTGGTGCCGATGCGCTCGACCTGCTCCTCGCTCAGCCCGCCGGCGTCGATCCGGCGCAGGGCCTGGCGTTCCATCAGCTGCCGGAGGAGTTCCACGACCGTGAGGACGAGCGCGACCAGGTCGCGGCCCACCGAGTCGGCGTCCAGGTCGAGCCTGCCGCCGCTCACAGCGGGCCGCCGTCGGTCCACGGGGCGGGGACGCGCTCGTTGACCGAGGAGAGCAGGGCGTGGAGGGACAGCCGTACGAGGGGCACCTCCGCGATGGCGATGACCACGTCGCCGCTGATGACGACCCCGGTGGCCAGCACCCGGTCGAGCAGGTCCACGAGCGGCACGCCGATCGGCCCGTGTGCTTCCGCGGGGGCGGTCCCCCAGGCGGCCGTCGTCATCGGGGGACGCTCCCGTCGGCGAAGGAGTAGGGGGCCCACGGGCCCGAGAGCTCGATCTGGACGTCCGTCTCCTCCCGGCGCAGCGCCTCCAGCGTGGCGCGCAGTTCGTCCGCGCGGGCGCTGTCGACGAGATAGGCGGCGTTGAGTAGGTGGGTGCGGTGCGCCCCGGTGACCTCCACACCGTGCGGGCGCAGCCGCCGCGCGGCCACGGCGAGGCCGCGTACCACCGCGTCCACCCGCTCCGCGGCCTGAAGCGCCGCGTTCTGCCGCCGCTCGCGGAGCTGCCGGCGGCCGCGTACGCGCTCCAGATAGGCCCGTCCGCTGCCCGCCGGGGTGTCGGGCGTGGTGCCGGGCGGGGTGCAGGGCGAGAGGGCGGATGCGGCGCCGGGCGAGCGGGCCGGGGAAGGGGTGGGGGAGGGGGCGAGGGAGTCCAGGGGCGCGGGGGCGGTGTAGACCTTCACCCCCCACTCGACCCGGCCGGTGAGCCGGCCGAGCGCGGCGAGGAAGGACTCCTCCTTCTCGCGCAGCGCCGCGCGGACCCGTGCGTCGCCGAGATAGAGGGTGGCGAAGGGCAGCGGCACGGTCGGCGTGACGGCCGACGCGGCCATGATCACCTCATGGTGGGCGCGGGCGCAGCGCTCCAGTTCCTCGCGGTCGGTGAGCCGTTGCCGCAAGGCGTCCTCCGCGAAGTCCGCGGCGGGCACGTCCTGGACGACGGCGGTGAGCGGGCCCGCGGCCAGAGTGCGTACGGGGGCGGCGGCGTCCAGCCCCGGCAGGCCCGCCAGGGCCGCGGGGTCGCACCGCCGGCAGACGGCGAAGGCGTAGATGACCGTGGGGGACGTCATCCGCCCCTCCTCTCCTCGGTGCCGGTGCCGGTGCCGGCGGCGCTCAGCTCGGGCGTGTCGCCGGCGCCGGGTTCCAGCGCCGCCAGGCGCTCGCGCAGCCGCGCGTTCTCCTCGGCGAGGGCGTCGCGCGCGGCGCGGGAGGACAGCGCCGGGTCGGTCTCCCACCAGTCGATGCCGGCCCTGCGGGCGGTGTCGACGGACGACACGAACAACCGGAGCCGGATGGTGAGCAGTTCGATGTCGAGCAGGTCGATCTTGATGTCGCCGGCGATGACGATGCCCTTGTCGAGCACCCGCTCCAGGATCTCGGCGAGGTTGGCCGTGGGCGGGGCCGTGCCCAGGGGTGTCCTGCCCGTCAGCTCGTGTTCAGTCACGGCGTCTCACCATCCGCGTCTCACCCTCCGTCTCTCACCCTTCGCCTCACCGGCCGCGTCTCACTGGCCGCGTCTCACCGGTTGTGTCTCACCGGCAGGGACGGGACCGAGCGCTCCAACAGGTCGAGCAGCCGGTCTTCCTCCCGCTCGAACTCCTCGGGGCCGATCGCCCCCGCCTCCAGGTCCTCGTTCAGCTCGGCGAGCCTGGCGCGCAGGACCGCCGGGTCGTGCAGCTCGTGCTCCGCGGCGTCCACCAGGCAGTCCGCGATCCAGATCACGCCCCGCACCGGCGCCATGGGGAGGAGGACCAGCCCGCTCAGCAAGCCCATGTCACGCTCCGCTCCGTACGGGCTCGGTCTCCCGGCGGGCGGTTCCCGGGGCGGGGTCCACGAAGCTGTAGCAGGGCAGCGGCCCGGTGAGCCGCAGCTCGACATGGTCGTGGTGGCCCGCCGCGAAGCGCTCCACCACGGCCCGGAACCGCTCCTGATCGCCGCGGTCGAGCAGGAAGGACACGTTGAGCACGCACCCCCGCACCTCGGGCCCGGCCACCCGCTCCACCGCCATGGCGGACAGCTCGGCGACCACCGCGGCCGACGCGGTGGCGGCCCGCCCCGTCAGCCCCCGCGCCACAGCCTCGCCGAGCCGCACACTCGCCTCGTAGCCCGGCGACCGGCGAGCCGCGGCGCGCGCCCGGGCCACCTCGGGGTTCTCCCGGACCAGCGCGGGCAGCCCGGACTGGACCGGCAGGGCCTTGAGATTCATCTCGACCCGGCCGTCGAGACGGTCGAGGGTGGCGAGATACGCGCTCCGCGAGGCGGTCAGCTGCCCCCGTACGGACTCCTCGTCGGCGGCGATCATCCCGAAGCGCATGGGCAGCACCGGGCCGTCCGCCGTCAGCGCCAGCGCGAGCTTCTGGTGGGCGAGCAGGTCGCGCCGCTTGGCGCGCAGACCGGGCGGGGCGTCGCTGACCACGGCGGCCAACTCCCCGGCGCGCACCGTACGCACCGGGGCCGGGTCGGCGCCCACCCCCGTGCGGCCGGGCGGCAGCGGGTGGGAGGCGCGGACGACGCCGTAGACGTACAGGCCCTGTGCGGCCATGGGGTCAGTCCTCCCTGTCTTCGCGGTCGTCCTCGATACGGCGGCGGGCGCGGGCGGTGCGCTTGAGCGGGCGGCGCTCGCCCTCTCCGCGCTCGTCCTCGTCCCGCGCGCGCTCGCTCTCCTCGGCCTCGTCCTCACCCTCGGCCTCGTCCTCGTCCGCCCCGTCGTGGCCGGTCACGGCCCTTTTGACCTTGCCGCCCACGGACTCCACCGCCTTCTTGGCCGTCTTCTTGGCCGCCTTCTTGCCGAGGCTCGCGGCCGGGCCCGAGCCCAGCAGCTCGGGCACCGTCGTGCTGCTGCGGTCGAATTCCAGGTCCAGGCGGTTGCACGCCTCGGCGAAGCGGAGGTACGTGTCCACGCTCGCCACGACGATGCGGGCGTCGACCTTCAGGATCTCGATGCCGACCAGGGAGACCCTGAGGAAGACGTCGATCACCATGCCGCGGTCGAGGATCAGTTCGAGGACGTCGTAGAGGTTTCCCGAGCGCGAGACGCAGACGACCTCGTCGGTGTGGGTGGGTGCGTAGGTGGGGGCCATGATCGGAGCGTCCTTTCGATGGCTGGGCCCGGCCGCGCCGACCGGTCCCGCCCGGCGCGACCGACGCGGCCTGGTCAGCAGTCGTCGGCCGAGCCGCGCCGGTAGCGGCGGACTCTCCGGTACGCGCGGAGCTCCCCCCGCTCGTCGATGTCGACCTCGTAGGTGGCCAGCAGGCTCGTCGTGTCGGGGATCCGGGCGACTTCCACGACGTCCACGCTGACGCGCCAGCCGTCCTCGACCCGGCACACGGCACTGACCCCCTCGGTGGGGTGGGTTATCAGAGCGGCGAGCCGTTCGCAGGCGAGGCCGGCCGCCTCCGCCGCGCCGGTCCGGCGGGGTGCGCGGTCCGCCTTCGGGGGAGATGTGTGCCGCTCTCGCTCTGCCATGTGCATCAGTGTGTTCACATGGCGTGTCCGGCCGCCCCCTGAGATGGGCCGATACGGTGGCCCCCTCCCACCGTCGGCCCAAGCGGCGCGGTGGGTGGTGGGGGCCGGCGGGTGGTCGGGCCCGGCGTGCGGTGGACTCGGCGTGCCGTGGGGCCGGGGTGCGGTGGGGGCCGGGGGTGCGGCGGGGTCGGCGTGCGGTGGACTCGACGTGCGGTGGCGAGAAAACGGCGTCATCCTCTGCGTCAGCGTTGGTGTCGGGATCCCGCCAGTGTTTCGTCAGGGCTCTTGATGAGCTGGTGATCAATCAGCTCATCAACGCCCGACAAAGAGCGGAAACCCATGCCCACAGACGCCGCGACATCCGCCGGAACCACCGAAGCGGCGAGTCGCCCAGCCACGACCTCATGGCCGGCGGTGGTCTCGGTGATGATGGGGATATTCTCCATCGTCACCACGGAGATCCTGCCCATCGGCTTGCTGACCTCCATCGGTTCGAGCTTCACCGTCTCGGACGGAATGGCCGGGCTGATGATGACCATGCCCGGGTTCCTGGCGGCGCTCTCCGCCCCTCTGGTCACCGCGGCCACGGCGCGCATCGACCGCCGGCTGATGCTGTGTGCCTTCGTTCTTCTGCTGGCCCTGGCCAACTTCCTCGCCGCGGCGGCCCCGGGCTACTGGCTCGTGCTCGTCTCCAGGGTGCTGGTGGGGATCACCATCGGCGGCTTCTGGTCCATCGGAGCCGGGCTGGCGGGCCGCCTCGTACCGGCCGACGCGGTCGGGCGGGCGACCGCGGTCATCTTCTCGGCGGTGCCGCTGGGGTCGGTACTCGGCGTCCCTCTGGGCACCCTGATCGGAGACATCGCCGGGTGGCGGACGGCGTTCGTCGCCCTGGGGGTGCTGTCCGCCGCCGTCTTCGTCGCGCTGCTGCTGGTGCTTCCCCCGCTCCCGCCCGAGCAGGCCACCCGCCTGGCCGTGCTCGGCGGCATGCTGCGGAGCGTCAACACCCGCTTCGCGCTGGCCACGACCTTTCTCATCGTGCTCGCCCATTTCGGGGCCTACACCTACATCAACCCGTTCCTGGAACAGGTCACCCACGTGGGTCCCGGCCTGACCACCGTCTTCCTGTTCCTCTACGGCGCCGCGGGGATCGCCGGCAACTTCATCGCCGGGTCCCGCGCGGCCCGCCATCCGCGCGCCACGTTCGCGGTCGCGGCGGCGCTGATCGCGACATCCGCCTCGCTGTTGCCGGTGCTGGGGCAATGGCGCGCCGGGGCGGTCGCCCTTCTGGTGGTCTGGGGGATGGCGTACGGTGCCGTCCCGGTCTGCTCCCAGACGTGGTTCGCCAAGTCGGCTCCCCACGCGCTGGAGGCGTCATCGGTGCTGTTCACCGCGTCGTTCCAGGCGACCCTCTCGCTCGGAGCGCTGGTCGGAGGTGTCGTCGTCGACCAGTTCTCCCCTTCGGCGGTCATGACGTTCGGTGGCGTCACCGCGGTGTTGACGGCGCTGGTCGTATGGCTCCACCACGCCAGGCGAATCGACTGGCCCGGGGGCGACTAGGCGGCGGTGCGGCGTCTCTGCCCGTGGCGAATCTGCGGCGGGCAGAGAAACCGCATCCGGGGATCTCCCGCGGTCAAGAGTGGAGTCGACGGCCCCCCTGCCTCGACAAGGAGACCAGATGACTCCACTCACCACGCTCGCGCCGCGCGCGGAGGAGGGCGACACACCGCCCAGCCGCTTCGACGACCACCTCGCGGCGCAGCTGCTCGCCCAGCGGATCGTCCTCCTCGGCACCCAGGTCGACGACGTGTCGGCCAACCGGGTGTGCGCGCAACTGCTGTTGCTCTCGGCGGAGGACCCGCGCACCGACATCTGCCTGTACATCAACAGCCCCGGCGGGTCGGTCACCGCGGGTCTGGCCATCTACGACACCATGCGGCTCATCCCGAACGACGTCTCGACGCTGGCGATGGGATTCGCCGCCAGCATGGGCCAGTTCCTGCTCACCGTGGGGGCGTCCGGCAAGCGGTTCGCGCTGCCGAACGCGCGGATCATGATGCACCAGCCCTCGGCGGGCATCGGGGGCACCGCCGCGGACATCGAGATCCAGGCGGAGAACCTGGAGTTCACCAAGAAGGCCATCGAGCGGATCACCGCCGAGCACACCGGGCAGAGCGAGGAGACGATCGCTCGGGACGGCGACCGGGACCGCTGGTTCACGGCCGAGCAGGCCAGGGAGTACGGGATCGTGGACCGGGTGGTGGAGTCGCTCACCGACATCCGCCCGGCCACCTCGCGCCGACGGATGGGGTTGTGACATGGGCTCGTACACGGTTCCCTACGTCATCGAGCGCACCGCGCAGGGTGAGCGGTCCTACGACGTCTTCAGCCGGCTGCTGAACGAGCGGATCATCTTCCTCGGCACCGAGATCGACGACGGGGTGGCCAATGTGGTCATCGCCCAACTCCTGCACCTGGAGTCGGCGAACCCGGAGCGCGAGATCTCGATCTATCTCAACTCGCCCGGGGGATCGTTCACTTCGCTGATGGCAATCTACGACACCATGACGTTCGTGCAGGCCCCGATCTCCACGTTCTGCGTCGGTCAGGCCGCGTCGACGGCGGCGGTGCTGCTGGCCGGCGGAGATCCCGGGCGACGGTTCGTGCTCCAGCACGCGCGGGTGCTGCTCGGCCAGCCGGCCAGCGGCGGCCGGCAGGGGACGGTCTCCGACCTCAGCCTCGCGGCCAAGGAAATGGTCCGCATCCGCTCGCAGGTGGAGGAGGTCCTGGCCCGGCACACGCATCACGACGTGGCGACGCTGCGCGCGGACATGGACCGGGAGAAGGTGCTCACCGCCGAGGAGGCCGTCGCCTACGGGCTCGCCGACGAGGTGCTGAGCCGACGGCTCGCGTTCGTCTGACCGCGCGGGCCGTGGCCCGGAGGCCGCGATCCGGCCGGTACGGCGGCGGTGCGCCCCGCCGTACCGGCCGAGGTGCGGGCCGCCGTACGAGCCTTCGCGCCGGCCGCCGTACGGCCCCTCGCACCGGCCGCCGTCCAGGCCGTCGTACGAACCGTCGGTTCGGTCAGGCGGCGAGGCAGAGGCCGTCGTACTGGGCCGTGGGCGACGTGCGGCCCCGCCCCACCCGGCTCCTGGCGTGCCGGGCCAGCTCGTTCTGGGCGAGCGAGAGCAGGTCGCCGAGGCCCAGCCCGAGGGCCTGGGCGGCGGCCGCGAGCACCTCCGAGGAGGCCTCCTTGCGTCCGCGCTCCAGCTCCGACAGGTACGGCATCGAGATCCGGGCCGCCTCCGCGACGTCCTTGAGCGTGCGCTCCTGGGCGAGCCGCTCGCGCCGCAGCACATCGCCGACGAGGTCGCGCCACAGGGGCTCCCTCGGCACGGGTGTCCGTGGGGCTCCCGTCGGCCGCTCCGGGGCGGGGGCCGCCCCACCGGAACGGGGCGGCGCGGTCTGCGGACGCAGGGGTATGACGCGGGCTTCGTTCGGCGCATGAGTGCTCACCCGTTCAGCCTAGGGATCCGGGGCGCGGGGGGAAGGGAGCGGCGTTCTGCCCTGGGTGAAGCCGGGCGGGGTTCAGCGGTGATCCGTGGCGCGAGGATGCCCTGTCCCCGCGAAAGTGATCCAGCAGGTCTCACGAGCGGTGTCCAGGAGGTACCAGATCCGTCCTCCACCGGTCACTTCGAGCTGCCACTGCTCACAGGTCCGCCCCCGATGGGTGCCGTGCGCCAGACCACCCTTCAGCCGATGGTGCCGGGATGTCTCGGCGACCGGCCTGGGGCCGGTGCGCATGATGATCCACGCGCGGTAGGTGTTCTCGCGTGCCTGTTGTGCGAGGCTTTCCCAACCCTTGGCCGAGGCCGCGTCCGCGAAGCGGACCTCCCAGTGGCCCTGCGGCGCCGGTGGCGCGGCCCGGTCACCGCGGCCCGCGCTCACGCGATGTCCCGTGGGTCCGGTGCCGCGCCGTAGTCCTCGCCGTGGTCCCTGGTCAGTGCGGCCAGCAGCTCGGGGTCGGAGTAGGCCTCGGCGGTGTGCTGCCATGCGATGAGCAGCTGAGCCACCGAAGCACTGTTGCCGACGGAGTCGGCAGCTCTCATGGTGTCGACCAGTTCGACAGCAAAGGCGTGCACGTCGGCCTCGGGCAGGAAGCGGACCCAGGGGAAAGCGTCCGGCAGTATGTCCAGAAGCAGCTCCATGCTGCCGGGCTCCCGGTGTGCCATCGCGGTGAGCATGCGGGTGGCGGCCGACACGACGGTCTGGTCCTGCTCGGCCCGTGCCGCTGTGGTGAGGACCAGGTCCTCCCCGTCTCTGCGGTGCAGGAGCAGCCGGGGCGACTCCTTGAGCCGGGCCAGCGTCTGCTTGTTCTTGTTCACCAGCTCGGAGAAATTCACGGCGGCGTTCTCAGTTGCCATGACTTTGAAAGTACTTCGAAACCCGGCCCCTCGCCATGACCCGCTGCCTCCTTCACCCGAAAGGAGGTGGGTGCCGACAGGGTCAGGGCTTGGCGGTCAGTCTCTCCTTCGCCACCGACTCCCCGGCGCTTGACCGGCGCGGTCGGGGACGGGCAGGAGGGAGGAGGCCCGACGCCGCCCTTGTTACAGTGGCAGGGCCCGACGAGACGCGCCGTACCGGGATGCAGGCAAAGACGACGCACCACCGTAAGCCCGTGTTTCGGAGGTGCCTGTCATGGCCTGGGTTCTGCTCGTCGTCGCCGGTCTGCTCGAGGTCGGCTGGTCCGTGGGGATGAAGTACACCGACGGCTTCACCCGGCTCGTCCCCAGCGTGTTCACCGGTGCGGGCATCGTCGCCAGCATGCTGCTGCTCTCCTACGCCAGCAGGACCCTGCCCATCGGCACCGCCTACGGCGTCTGGGTGGGCATCGGGGCGGCCGGGGCGGCGGTGCTCGGCATGGTCGTGCTGGGGGAGCCCGCGACGGCGGCCCGGATCTTCTTCGTGGCACTGCTGCTGGTCGCCGTGGTGGGGCTCAAGGCGACCTCCGGCCACTGAACCCGCCCGCCTCCCGGGACGAGGACCACGACGAGGACCGCGAAGGGCGCGGCGCGGGGGCGCGGGGGCACTCCGGGGTACGGCGGACCCGGCGGACGTTGTCGGCGGGGGGCCGTACTCTGGAAGACCCCCGGCCCGTGTCACGTGTCGGGCCCTTCGCGTTGTTCGCCTCCGGGATGGAATTAGCCCCTTATGAGCCTCACCGGTCTGCTCGACGCCGTCGTACGGGACCCCGCGCTCGCCGAGGCGGTCCAGGCCGCCGCGTCCGGCGGGCGCCACCACGTCGACCTGGTCGGCCCGCCCGCCGCCCGCCCCTTCGCCGTCGCCGCGCTGGCGCGCTCCGCCGGGCGGCCGGTGCTGGCGGTGACCGCGACGGGGCGGGAGGCCGAGGATCTGGCCGCCGCGCTGCGCTCGCTGCTGCCGCCGGACGGGGTGGTGGAGTACCCGTCCTGGGAGACGCTGCCGCACGAGCGGCTGTCGCCGAGGTCGGACACGGTCGGCCGGCGGCTGGCCGTGCTGCGGCGGCTGGCGCACCCGAGTGCGGACGACCCGGCGGCAGGGCCGGTGTCCGTGGTGGTCGCGCCGGTGCGGTCCGTGCTTCAGCCGCAGGTCAAGGGGTTGGGGGACCTGGAGCCGGTCAGTCTGCGGTCGGGGCAGAGCGCCGATCTCCAGGAGGTGGTCGACGGCCTGGCGGCCGCCGCGTACTCCCGGGTGGAGCTGGTCGAGAAGCGCGGCGAGTTCGCGGTGCGCGGCGGGATCCTGGATGTCTTCCCGCCGACCGAGGAGCATCCGCTGCGGATCGAGTTCTGGGGCGACGATGTCGAGGAGATCCGCTATTTCAAGGTCGCCGACCAGCGGTCGCTGGAGGTGGCCGAGCACGGGCTGTGGGCCCCACCCTGCCGTGAGCTGCTGCTGACCGAGGAGGTGCGGGAGCGGGCCGCGGCGCTGGCCGAGGAGCACCCGGAGCTCGGCGAGCTGCTGGGCAAGATCGCCGAGGGGATCGCGGTCGAGGGCATGGAGTCGCTCGCGCCCGTGCTGGTGGACGACATGGAGCTGCTGCTGGACGTGATGCCGGCGGGCAGCATGGCCGTGGTGTGCGACCCGGAGCGGGTGCGGACCAGGGCGGCGGACCTGGTGGCGACGAGCCAGGAGTTCCTCCAGGCGTCCTGGGCGGCCACGGCCGGGGGAGGGGAGGCCCCGATCGACGTGGGCGCCGCCTCGCTGTGGGGCATCGCCGACGTCCGGGACCGGGCGCGCGAGCTGGGCATGATGTGGTGGTCGGTGAGCCCGTTCGCGGCCACCGACGAGGATGTCGAGGAGGACACGCTCAAGCTGGGCATGCGCGCCCCCGAGACCTACCGGGGCGACACCGCCCGCGCGCTCGCCGACACCAAGGGATGGCTGGCCGACGGCTGGCGCACGGTGTACGTGACGGAGGGCCACGGCCCGGCCTCCCGCACCGTCGAGGTGCTCGGCGGCGAGGGCATCGCGGCGCGGCTGGACGGCGACCTGACCGAGATCAAGCCGTCCGTGGTGCATGTGGCCTGCGGCTCGATCGAGTACGGCTTCGTGGACCCGGGCCTCAGGCTGGCCGTGCTGACCGAGACCGACCTGTCCGGGCAGAAGGCGGCGGGCAAGGACGCGGCCCGGATGCCGGCCCGGCGGCGCAAGACCATCGACCCGCTGACCCTCCAGGCGGGCGACTTCATCGTCCACGAGCAGCACGGCGTCGGCCGCTACATCGAGATGGTGCAGCGCACCGTCCAGGGCGCCACCCGCGAGTACCTGGTCGTCGAGTACGCGCCCGCCAAGCGCGGCCAGCCCGGCGACCGGCTGTTCGTGCCGACCGACCAGCTGGAGCAGATCACCAAGTACGTGGGCGGCGAGGCCCCGACCCTGCACCGCCTGGGCGGCGCCGACTGGACGAAGACCAAGGCGCGCGCCAAGAAGGCCGTCAAGGAGATCGCGGCCGACCTGATCAAGCTGTACTCCGCCCGCATGGCCGCGCCCGGCCACGCCTTCGGGGCCGACACCCCCTGGCAGCGGGAGCTGGAGGACGCCTTCCCGTACGCGGAGACCCCCGACCAGCTGACCACCATCAGCGAGGTCAAGGAGGACATGGAGAAGTCGGTCCCGATGGACCGGCTGATCTGCGGCGACGTCGGCTACGGCAAGACCGAGATCGCGGTGCGGGCGGCCTTCAAGGCGGTCCAGGACGGCAAGCAGGTCGCGGTGCTGGTGCCGACCACGCTGCTGGTGCAGCAGCACTTCGGCACCTTCACCGAGCGGTACGGACAGTTCCCCGTGGTCGTCAAGGCGCTGTCCCGCTTCCAGACCGACACCGAGGCGAAGGCGGTCCTGGAGGGGCTGCGGGAGGGCTCGGTCGACGTGGTCATCGGCACCCACCGCCTCTTCTCCTCCGAGACCAAGTTCAAGGACCTGGGCCTGGTCATCGTGGACGAGGAGCAGCGCTTCGGCGTCGAGCACAAGGAGCAGCTGAAGAAGCTCCGGGCCAACGTGGACGTGCTGACCATGTCCGCCACTCCCATCCCGCGCACCCTGGAGATGGCGGTCACCGGCATCCGCGAGATGTCCACGATCACCACCCCGCCGGAGGAGCGCCACCCGGTGCTCACCTTCGTCGGCCCGTACGAGGAGAAGCAGATCGGCGCGGCGATCCGGCGCGAGCTGCTGCGCGAGGGCCAGGTCTTCTACATCCACAACCGCGTCGAGTCCATCGACCGGGCGGCGGCGCGGCTGCGCGAGATCGTCCCCGAGGCGCGGATCGCCACCGCGCACGGCCAGATGTCGGAGAGCGCGCTGGAGCAGGTCGTCGTCGACTTCTGGGAGAAGAAGTTCGATGTGCTCGTCTCGACGACGATCGTCGAGTCCGGCATCGACATCTCCAACGCCAACACGCTGATCGTCGAGCGCGGCGACAACTTCGGCCTCTCCCAGCTCCACCAGCTGCGCGGCCGCGTCGGCCGGGGGCGCGAGCGCGGCTACGCGTACTTTCTCTACCCGCCCGAGAAGCCCCTGACGGAGACCGCCCACGAGCGCCTGGCCACCATCGCCCAGCACACCGAGATGGGCGCGGGCATGTATGTGGCGATGAAGGACCTGGAGATCCGTGGCGCGGGCAATCTGCTCGGCGGCGAGCAGTCCGGCCATATCGCGGGGGTCGGCTTCGACCTGTACGTGCGCATGGTGGGCGAGGCCGTCGCCGACTACCGCGCCTCGCTGGAGGCGGGCGGGGAGCCGGAGGAGGCCCCGCTGGAGGTCAAGATCGAGCTGCCGGTCGACGCGCACGTCCCGCACGACTACGCGCCGGGCGAGCGGCTGCGCCTCCAGGCGTACCGGGCGATCGCCTCGGCGTCGAACGAGGAGGACATCCGCGCCGTCCGCGAGGAGCTCACCGACCGCTACGGCAAGCTGCCGGAGCCGGTGGAGAATCTGCTGCTGGTCGCGGGGCTGCGGCTGCTGGCGCGGGCCTGCGGGGTCGGCGACATCACGCTGCAGGGCTCCAACATCCGCTTCGGGCCGGTCGAGCTGCGCGAGTCGCAGGAGCTGAGGCTCAAGCGGCTGTATCCGCGGTCGGTGATCAAGCCCGCCACCAAGCAGGTGCTGGTGCCCCGGCCGGCGACGGCCAGGATCGGCGGGAAGCCGCTGGTGGGGCGGGAGCTGCTGGCGTGGACAGGCGAGTTCCTGACCACGATCGTGGGGGCGTAGCGGCGGGGGCCGGATTCGCGGTGAGTACGGGACGGCGACACGCCGACGCCACGGCGTGTCGCCGTCCCGTACTCACCGCAAACCCACCACGGGCTCGCCGCGCGGTCACCGCTCGCCGGCGAGCTGCCGCGCCGCCTCGACCGGGTCGCCGAGCACCTCCCGCAGCTGGTACGACTTGCGGCTGAAGGACCGGTACTCGTACACGATCTCGGCCGCGTCCACGATCCCGCAATCGGCGCGGCCCAGCAGCTCGCGCGTGATCACGATGGCGTTCTTCGCGGCCACGTACCGATCGACCAGGTGCTCCTGGAGCGCCTCCATGCCGGAGTCCGCCAGCAGCCGCCCGCAGTCCCGCGTCCACCCGGCCAGCCAGGCCGCCCGCTCCAGGTATTCGGCGGGCTCGCCGCTGCCGTCGTCGAGGGCCGCGAAGGTGGGGGCGAGGGCCTTGACGAGGCGGGTGCGGTATTCGCCGTGGCCGCCCTTGATGTGCGGATAGTCCTTCCGGAACTCGAACCAGTCCGCCTCGACGCTCCCGATCCACTCCAGGAGCACCGGATTCCGCTCGTAGTAGCCGCCCTCGACGCCCTCGAACACCCGGCGCAGCAGCTCGAAGGGCAGCTCGGTGGACTCGGCCAGCAGCACGGCGTCGTACAGGTCCTTGCCCTCCGGGTGCATGTCCGTGATCAGCCACAGGATCTTCCAGGCGAGGGAGAGCCCGGGCGTCGCCGCGTGGAGCCGGATCGGGGGCTCGGCGCTCTCCTCGGGAGCGTCCGGGCCGGCGTAGCGGGGGATGGCGGTGGGGGCGGAGGGCGCGGGCAGCCGCTCGTTGAAGACGAAGTCGAGCTGGACCGTGCCGGACGGCACCCCGTCCTCGCCGGGCGTCCACGGGATCACCAGACGCCGCCCGGGGACGCGGTCGTACGTCCAGATCTGGTCGCTGACCGCGCCCCGGGAGTCGACGCGGACCGGACCGCCCGCGCGCCGGGAGCGGAGGTCGGCGGCGCGCGCGATGCCCTCGATCATCCGGTCCGTGCGCTCGTCCTCCAGCTGCCAGGAGTCGGGGACCACGACGAAGTCGAGGTCGCCCGGCTCGCGCGCCGCCTTGCCGTACCAGGCCTTCAGCAGCACGCTGCCGCGCAGCACCAGATGGTCGGCCCAGGGCGAGTCCGCGACGGCGGCCAGGACGAGGTCCGTGGCGCGGCGGCGGGCCGCGTACCAGCGGCGGCCGGCCTCCGCGTCCTCGAACTGCGGCTCGCCGGCCCGCATCGCCCGCACGTGGTGGGCCATCGACGGGTCGAACACCGGGCGCTGCAGAACGCCTTCGCCGAGGACGGGCCGCAGCGACGTGGGCAGCCGCATGCGCGCGGCGGTCGCCGCGTCCAGCTCCTCCTGGGGGATGGTGCCGTCCTCCGGCCACGGGCCGTAGCCGAACGCCGTCCATGCCGATGCCGTCGATTCCGACGTGTCAGGTGCCCCCGACGTGTCAGGTGCCCCCGACGTGTCAGGTGACTCCGCCCCACCAGATGACTCCGCCGATGCCGATGGTGTCGACTCTGTCATCGCGCTGCCCCCTCCTCGGCCATCCAGCCCGCGTCCAGGCTCTCGTCGCTGTCATACACGACGAACTCCCGCTCCACCGAGAGGATTTCCGGGCCGCCCCCGCCGCCCGCCCGCAGCGCGGCCGTCAGCGCCTCCAGCCGGCGGCCCGCCGTGTCGCGGCCGACCAGCCGGCAGCGCTGGGTGAGGAAGCGCTCGGCCCGCCCGTCGGGGCGCACCCGGCGGGCGTTGCGGGACAGATGGGCGGAGTGGGCGGCGGCGAGCCCGGCGAGCGCGGGCGCCGCCCCGGGGGTGTCCAGCAGCAGCTTGACGTGGTGCTCGAAGTAGTAGCGGGGGCCGAGCGCCCGGCCGTCCTCGTCGGACGCGGGCACCCCCGCCGCCCACGGCGCCGCCTCGATCTTCGTCCGTACGACGGGGAAGCCCGCGCCGGCCAGCCCGGCGGCGGCCGCCTCGGCGGCGGAACGGGCCGCCGACAGCGCGCCGTCGGCGCGCAGGGTCAGCATCGGCTGGGAGGGCACCCGGCCGCGGTCGAGGACGATGTGCGCGAACTTCCAGCCGCGCCCCGCCGCGTACCGCTCCAGCGCGCGGTACGGGGAGGAGGCGTCCGCCCTCCCCGCGACGGGGCCGACCGTCAGATGGATCTCGAACTCGCCGGTGACCGTGAACACGTGTGCATGATCCCAGGCGAGCGGATCCGCAGACGCGGGCCCTCACCTCCCACGGCCCGCACCTCCCACGGCCCTTACCCCACAGGTAATCGACACCGCGCCCCGCCCGCGACAGCCTGGACGGGCACCCGGGCGCACCCCCAACCGACCGACCCGCCCGCCCCCTGGAGGAGCCATGCCCCGCGCCTTCGGACTCGCCCATCTGCGCAGCCGCAGCCCGCACCCCGACATCATCGAGTACCTGGAGCGGATCCAGGCCACGCTCGACCCCTACGGCGGACGCTTCGTCATCCACACCGCGGAGCTGGAGGTGGTGGAGGGCTCCTGGCCGGGGAGCGTGGTCCTGATCGAGTTCCCCGGCCCGGCGGAGGCCCGCGCCTGGTACGAGTCGCCCGCCTACCAGGAGATCCTGCGGCTGCGCACGGACCACATCGAGGGAGACCTGATCCTGGTCGAGGGCGTCGGGCCCGGCTACGACCCCACCGAGCGGGCCAGGAAGCTGCGCGCCGCCGACCCGGAGGGCTACGCCGGGGACCCGGAGGACCGCGCGGGGCCGGCGGCCCCGGCGTCGTAAACCCTCACCCTCCAGCCCTCACCCCCCGGCGGGTACGCGCGGCTTGCCGCGGAAGACCTGCGCCGTGTGCCAGTCGATGTGCTCCTCGGCCACCGGCGCGCTGCCCGCCCGGGGCCCGAGCACCGGCCGCCCCCCGAGCCGCAGCACATAGGTGTGGGCGGCCTCGCTGCGGCCGGTGAAGTGCCGCGACACCAGGATCCTCCGCTGCCCGTCGAGGCCCAGCACGCCCTTGTCGAAGAGCTTGTGGTGGAGGGAGCACAGACACAGCCCGTTGCCGAGGTCGTCCGGGCCCGCGAAGGCCCACCACCGCACATGCGCGGCCTCCAGGCCCACCGGCGCGGGCCGGCCCCTCCCGGCGCCCGGGCCGCCGAGCGCCCCGTCGAACCCGCAGAAAGCGCAGCGGTTCTCGTACGCGTCCAGCACCCGCTCGCGCATCTCGGCGGCCCCATGGCGTATCCGGCGGGTGCCGCGCGCCCCCGCGCCCCCGGTCAGGTCCAGCCCGACGGCGTCGGCGAGGTCGGAGTGGAGGGAGGGCGCGAAGTGCTGGTCGAGGAGGAGCTGGGCGAGGCGGCCGAGCAGCTCGGGGTCGGCGGTCAGCGCCTCGCGCAGGCCGGGCGCGAGCCGCCCGGCCGCGCCGCTGGCGCGCAGCAGGCCCAGCGCCGGGCCGGGGCTGCCCTCGCCGCTGCCGGTGCGCACCTCCCACACCCCGTCGTTCGCCAGGTGGTGGAACGGATACCCGGCGCTGGTGTCGCGCCGGGGCCCGTACTCCGCCAACAGCCGCTTGAGATCCGCCTCGACGTCGGTGAAGCGGAGCGCCTCGCCCGGGGCGCGCTGGAACCGGCCCAGCGCGTACAGCATGAGCAGCGGCTTGTGCGGCGCCCGCTCCCCGTTCTGCGACCACTGCCGCAGCGTGCGCACGCGCTCAGTCCATTCCATCCGGCCACGGTAGCGGGGGAGTCGGACAGTCCCCACGGCCTCCGTCGCCCCTTCTCCGGCGCTTCCGCCGGCCCGTACATTGGCGCGATGACCAACGAGCTGGTGAACGAGCCGGTGAACGACTCGGTGACCGACGACACCGCGCCCCGCCGCCGCGTCGGCGTGATGTTCGACAGGGACCGCAGGCCCGAGGAACTCGTGGGGTACGCCCGGGCGGTGGAGGAGTCCGGGGCGGACGACCTGTGGGTCGTGGAGGACCTGGGCTGGGCCGGTTCGATCGGCTCGGCGGCGCTCGCGCTGGGGGCCACCGAGCGGCTGCGGGTCGGCATCGGGATCGCCCCGGCGCCGCTGCGCAACCCGGCGCTGCTCGCCATGGAACTGGCCACTCTCGCCCGGGTGTTCCCCGGCCGCCTCGTCGCGGGCGTCGGGCACGGCGCGCAGCCGTGGATGGCCCAGGTCGGCGCCGCGTCCCCGACCCCGCTCGCGCTGCTCGAAGAGACGATCACGGTGGTGCGCGGGCTGCTGCGCGGCGAGACGACCACCTTCGACGGCCGTACGGTGCACATCGACGGCGTACGCCTGGTCCACCTGCCCGCCGAGGCCCCGCCGGTCGTCTCCGGCGTGGTACGCCCCCGCTCCCTGGAGCTCTCCGGCCGCGCCGCCGACGGCACGGTCATGGCCGAGGGCCAGGGCCCGGAGGCGGTCGCCGCCGCGCTCGGCCACATCGGGAAGGGCCGCGCCGCCGCCGGGGCCGCCCGCGCCCACGAGCTGATCGTCTTCACCCACCTGTGCGTGGCCGACGACCCCCGGCACATCGCGACGGCCACCGCGCCCGTGCGCGACGAGTACTCCGGATGGCTCGGCGTCCCGCGCGACGAGGTGTTCCTCGCGGCGGGGGACGCGGCCACCGCGGCCGGGCGGGTCCGGGAGCTGTGGGAGGCGGGCGCGGAGACGGTCGTGCTGCGCCCGGTGGGGGAGGAGCCGCTGGCCCAGGTGCGCGCGGCCCTGGCGGTGTTGGAGCGCTGACGGCCGTACTCCGATGGCGGCGCCCCTGACACCGACTTAGCGTAAATGTAACAAATAGGGCATGCGGGGCGTGTCGCCCCTGTGCCCTTCCTCGTCGATGTCGTCGTGTGGAGGATCCATGTCGGTGATGACTGGCGCCCAACCCCTGCAGCAGACCGGCCCCCAGATGGGGCAGCAGCAAATCGGCCAGATCGTGCAGCAGGCGATGCAGCAGGCCTGCCAGCAGGCGAGCCAGCAGATCGCGCAGCGCATGCAGCACACCGTGCAGCAGTTCCAGCAGATCAACCAGCAGGGCATGGGGCAGCACGCGCACCCGTACCTGGCCATGGCGCTGAACTACTCGCTGCACAGCGGGATCCGCCAGGCGGTCGAGCAGGCCGTGCAGCTGGCCCTGCCGATGGCGATCGCGACGCTCATCCAGCAGCAGGGCCAGCCCGGCATGGGCCAGATGGGCATGGGCCAGCCCGGGATGGGTCAGATGGGGATGGGGCACATGGGCATGGGCCAGCCCGGCATGGGCCCCATGGGGATGGGCCAGCCGGGCACGGGGCAGATGGGCATGTCCGGTCAGCAGCCGTACCAGCAGTACCAACAGCCCGGCCTCGGCTCCGGCCTGATGGGCTGACGCCCCGGTCGACGCGTGTGCGGTGTGCCCGGAACGGTTCCCGAGCACACCGCATCACCGTGGGAGCACGGCGCATCACCGGGGGAGCGCGGCCCCGGTCGCCGCAGCAGGAGCGCAAGGACGACGTTGGCGTGGTGAAGGTGGACGTGATGCTCAAGAACAGGCCCGAGAACGACACGGACGGCGAAACGGGGGGCACGGGGGAGTCCGGCCGCGCGGACGCGGCCCGGGGCGAGGCGCCGCGCAAGAAGAACGCGCGGCGCCCGCTCGCGGTGCGGCCGCGCCGCGAGCGCTACTTGGTCACCCCGCTGCCCCAGCACCTGCTGCCCCCGGGCGTGACCGCGCTCGACATGGACGCGGTGTGCGAGCGGCTGGGCCGGATGCCGGAGGTCGCGGTGATCCGCCGGCTGCGGCCCTCGGGGAAGCTGGACTCGGCGGGGCCGCCCGCCTCCTGTCCGGAGATCGCGGTGGTCGAGGCGGCGGAGGGCCAGGTGCCTGCCATGCGCTCGGTCCACGTCCACGTGGAGCCGGACCTGCCGCTGACCGGGACAGGGGCTGGGGCCGGGGTCGGTGCCGCGGCCGGGGTCTGGGCCGGAGCGGGCGCGGGCGCGGGCGCCGGGCCGGCGGTGGGGATGCCGCCCCCGGCCGACCCCGGTCTGGTCGCCCCGCTGGAGACGCCCGTGGAGATCCGGCTGCGGGTGTGCGGCCCGGACGAGGAGCCGCTGGCCGGGGCCGGGGTGTTCCTCATCGGGACGTCCTGGCCGGTCCAGGGCATCACCGGCGCCGACGGCACGGTCACCCTGGTCCCCGCCACCGAGACGGCCCGGTCCGTCCAGGCCCTGTACGTCCGCCCCGCCGGTGGCTATCTCGACCGCTGGATCCACCGCCCGGACCTGTCGGCCACCCAGGAGAACCTGGTCACCCTCACCCCGCTGGCCAAGGTGTACCCGGGACTCGAGGAGCGTCAGCAGTACGGCTGGGGCCAGCAGGCCATGCGCCTCGACCGGCTGCCGCCCACGTTCCGCGGCTTCGGCGTGAAGGTCGCGGTCATCGGCTCCGGCGTCGACGCCGACCACCCCGACCTCAAGGACCGGGTGCGCTCCGGGACGGACCTGCTGGGCGGGGCGGAACGGGGCTGGGCCCATGACGTGCTCGGCACCGGCACCCACGCGGCGGGCGTGATCGCCGCGTCCGACACCGGACCCGGCGTCACCGGCATCGCCCTCGACGCCCGGATCGAGGCCTGCCAGGTGCTGCCCGGCGGCCACTTCAGCGATCTGATCGCCGCCCTCGACCACTGCGTCGAGGCCGAGGTCGACATCGCGCACATCGCGGTGGCCACCCCGTACTCCTCCGAACTGGTCGCGCGCAAGCTCGCCGACGCCCACGCCGCCGGCGTGGCCTGCGTCGCCCCCGCGGGCGACACCGGCGGCCCGGTCGCCTTCCCGGGCTCGCTGCCCACCGTCTTCACCGTCGGCGCGCTGGGCGCCTTCGGCTCGTACCCGCCCGACACCTCCCAGGCCACCCACGCGGGCCCGCCGCTGACCCCCGACGGCCTGTTCGCCGCGCGGTTCAGCGCGTACGGCCCCGAGGTCGACGCGGTCGCCCCCGGCGTGGCCGTCCTGTCCTGCGCGCCGCGCGGCGGCTGCGCGGCGCTGGACGGCACCGGCCCGGCCTCGGCCCACGTCGCCGGGCTCGCCGCCCTCGTCCTCGCCCACCACGAGGACTTCCGCGGCCAGTTGCCGCCCCGCGGACCCGGCCGGGTGCAGCGCCTCTTCGAGATCATCGCCGCGAGCTGCCGCCCCCTGGCCCTCCCCGGCACCTGGGAGCGCGCCCGTACCGGCCGCGGGCTCCCCGACGCCCTGGTCGCCCTCGGACTGGCCCCCGGCGTGCAACTCGGCCCCGTCCCGCCGTCGTACGCCCCGCCCATGGCCGGCTACGGGGTCTGACCGGGGGAGCGCGTCAGAAAAGACCTGACTAACCCTGGTCCACCACCGGGGTGCCCGGAGCGAAGCGGGCCACGGCGTCGCTCAGGCATGCCTTGTCGAGGCGCCAGCCGCTCACCGGCCGCGAGGCCAGCGTGACGTCGGCGGGCAGGTGCGGGACGAGGGCGCGCACCACGGCCCGCCCGGCCCGCCCCTGCCGCGCGCCGGGCAGCGGCGGCGCGCCCGGCCGACGCGCCACACCGACCCACGGAATCGAGGCCGCCGAATGCTGCCGCCACAGGACGACGGCCGTGATGTCCTGCCAGGGCACCTGGGCCGTGCCGGCCCGGTACCGGAGAGGGTGCCCGCCGAACAGCACACCCGTCTCGTCGACGCGTAACGCCACCTTGCCGCTTGCGGCGCCGTACGCCATGACCAGCCCACCGCCACCGAACAGCAGCAGGCCCGGCAGCCGCGCGTACAGGGGCATGACCGGCGACACCAGGCACGTCACCGTGAAGACGGCCGCGGCGGCCACCGTGATCCTGGTCCTGCGGTCCCACCCGTATCGCGTCTCGTACGCCGTGCCGCCCGCCGTGCCCCCGTTGTCACTCATGGACGAATGGTGGCAATGACCGGCGTGGTTGAGAAGGGCCGTGCCGCGGACTGGTCAGCGGTCCCAGATCTTGCGGTAGGCCTGGCGGTAGCCCTCGGACTCCCAGGACAGCGCGCCACCGCTGTTGGCGGCGGTGGTGATGTGGACCGGGGCGACGTATCCGCTGGCCGGCTCGCCGGCGAAGGCGCGGTTGAACTCGTCGACGATCTGCCAGCCCTGCTCGGAGAGCGGTTCGGGCACGGTCGCGGCCTGGAACTGCTTGCCGTTGACGCGCTCGAAGGCCGACGGGTCGCCGTCGCCGGCGCCGATGTTGTACGGGGCGCCGTCGCCGTCCTTGCCCGCGGCGCGCAGGGCGGGGGCGGCGTGGCGGAAGTACAGGTCGTTGATGGCCACCGAGTGGGTCCACTGGTCGCCGAAGCGTTTCAGCAGCGAGGAGACCTCCTTCACGGAGCGTCGGTTGGCCTCGGGGATGGGGACGTTCTCGTACGCCAGCAGCCTGACGCCGGAGCAGGTGGCCAGCTCCTTCTTGATCAGCTCCGACTTGTGCTTGGGGAACGAGGACGTGGTGTCGGTGAACACCACCACACCCGCGTGGCCGTTGGAGCCGGCGATGATCCAGTCGGCGCTGATCCTCGCGACGTCCTCCACCCGGGTCGTGATGTTGCTGAAGAGCTTCGGGTCCTCGCTGGGCCCGGGCGTGGCGGTGGCGTGCCAGCCGATCACCGGGATGCCGGCCGCGTTCGCCCGGCGGAGCTCCTTGGCGGCGATCTCGGGGCCGAAGCCGCTGATCACGATGCCGTCCGGCTTCAGGGCGAAGGCCTGCTCGAAGGCGTCCTTGACGCCCGCGGTGGTGCCCTTGCCATTGATGGTCCGCACGTGCCAGCCGACGACCTTGGCGGCCTCCTCGACGCCCTGGGCGACCCCGGCGGGACCGGGGTTGGCCAGGGTGTGGGCGATGAAGGCGATCGTCTTGCCCCGCACCGCCTTCGGCCCGGTGGTGGGCCCGGACCAGGGGGCGTCCACGTCCTCGGCCGTGGCGACGGCCCGCTTGGCCTTGGCCACGACGGAGGGACAGCCGGCCTTCGTGGAGCCTGCCTTGGACGCGCCGGTGTCGGAATCCGGGTCGCAGCCGGCGACGGCCGCCACGGCCAGGAGCGCGGCGGCGGTCGCGACCGCCTTGCGGGTGGGGTGCACGGGTCTCCTCGCGGGGCATGAGGGAGCTACGCCTTCGGGGTGGGGGGATGACAGGGTACGGGTCGCCCACCCGGTCGGTCGGCGGGGCATCCGGTGACGGGCCGTCCAAGGCCGTTCGCGATGGGCAAATGCCGCAGAAAGTGCAGGTTTCCCGGTCTTAATCACCCATGCCTTGCAAGCTTCCGCGCAAACGGTAGTGTTCACCGCCGGTCGGACTGTGGCGCGATTTGATCGCTCGCACATGGGCGTGAGCCATCGTGCGCGCGGACGTGAGCCGTCACAGGCGGGCGTGGGCCGTGTCGGCGTCACGCTCCCCCGGTCGTCGGCGGTCGGCACCAACAACCCCTCGGTCACCGCTCAGAAGCACATGAAAGGAGGCCCGGGGTGTCTGTGGACACGGTGGACCCGTCGCCCGAAGCGGAACCCGACGGGTCCGAGCGTGCGCCGCTGACGCCGCGGCCCCGCCGGAAGGCCGCGGCCCTCCTCGACCGATGGCCGTTCCGCCGGAAGATCAACGTCCTGGTGATCGTGCCCGTCGCGGTCGTCGGGGTGCTGCTGACCATCGGCGTCGTCGGCCAGATCGACCAGGCCCGGGAGGCCGGCCGGACCGCCGACGTGGTCCGCGACAGCGAACAGGTCGCCCAGCTGATCAACGACCTCCAGGCCGAGAACCGCCAGGCGCTGCTGCTGTCCGTGCGGTACGACGCGCTCCGCCCCGGCACCGCCCTCCCCTCCACCAACGCCTACCGCAAGGCGCAGCGCAAGACCGACGAACAGGCCACCGCCGTGCGTTCGGCCTTCGAGGAGCAGGGCGTGCCGAAGGACGAGGCGCGCGCCCTGGCGTACGTACGCGGCCTCTCCGTGCTGCGCGACAAGGTCGAACGGGGCTCGGTCTCGGCCGCCGGCATCGGCCCGGCGTACGCCGCCGCGATCCAGTACCTGATCGACGGCATCGGCCTCGACCACGCCTCCGGCACCTCCTCGTCCTCGGTCATCCACCTGCTCGACGCGGTCCTGCGGGCCGACGCCGCCCACGCGGCCTTCGAGAGCGGCGTGTTCTCCGCCCAGACCCGCGACGCCAACGCCCTCACCGAGTACACCCGCGCGGTCGCTGCCCACGCGACCTACGAGTACCAGGCCGAACGGTTCGGCAGGCTCGCCACCCCGGCCCAGGTCCTTGCCCTGAGCGGCATCGAGCGTGACGCCGAGGAGAACGGCATCACCGCCCAGTTCGCGGAGCTCCAGATCGACCCGAGCTCCCTCCAGGACGGCACGCCGCAGCAGTTGCGCAAGGCCATGGACGCCGGAAGCCGGCAGGCCGAGGCCCGCCTCGACATCACCCAGTCGCTGATCGGCCAGATCGCCGACCAGGCCGACGACCTCTCCAAGAGCGCCCTCCACAAGGCGCTGGCCATGCTCGCGCTCGCCCTGCTGGGCTTCGCCCTCTGGCTGACCTTCTCCGTCCTGGTCCGCCGGTCGGTCGTCCGCCCGCTGGCCGCCCTGACCGGCGCCGCGCGGGAGGTGGTCGACGTGGCGGGCGAGGAACTGGCCCGGGTCGAGTACGACGAGTCGGCGGAGAGCACCCCGTTGCGTCCGCACCCGATCCCCGTCCCGGTCCGCGACGAGATCGGCGACCTCGCCGAGGCCTTCAACCAGGTGCAGGTCACCGCCGCGGCGCTGCTGGAGCGCCAGGTGGTGAGCCGCCGCAACGTCGCCGAGATGTTCGGCAACGTCGGCCGCCGCGTCTCCAACCTGACCTCCCGCCAGCTCATGCTGATCGACGCCGTCGAGCGCGAGGAGACCGACCCCGAGGTCCTGGAGCGGCTCTACCGCATCGACCACATCGCCGTACGCCTCCAGCGCAACGCCGACAGCCTGATGCTGCTCGCCGGCATCCGGGAGACCGACGTCGAGGCCCGCCCCACCACCCTGGCCAATGTCATCCGGGCCGGCCTCGGCCGGATCGAGGGATACCAGCGGGTGTCCCTGCGGTCCGAGACGGACATCACCGTCGCGCCCGACATCATCGGCGACCTGACGCTGATGCTGGCCGAACTGCTGGAGAACGCGGTCTCCTTCTCCCCGTCCCACACCCCCGTCGAGGTGGTCGTCCGGCCCGGCACCGATGTCACCTCGGACGGCGGCGCGCTGATCGAGGTCATCGACCACGGCCTCGGGATGAGCGCGGAGCGCCTCGAGGAGGAGAACGCCCGGCTGATCCGCCGCGAGCGGCTCGACCTCGTCCCCACCAAGGTGCTCGGCCTCTTCGTGGTCGGCACCCTGGCCCGGCGCTGGGGCGTACGGGTCGCGCTGAGCCGCACGCCCGGCGGCGGGGTCACCGGCACGGTGTGGATCCCGGCCGGCCTGCTGCTGACCGTGAACGCCGTGGGCCTGCCCCGGACCCCGGCCCTGACGGCTCCGGCCGTGACCGCTCCCGCCCTGAAGGCGGCCCCGGCCCCGGGGACGGACGGCGGCGCGGCCGGAACCGTCCGGGAACTCCCGGCCAGGCCCGGCGCCCCGACCGAGGCCGCGACCGAGACCCCGACCGACGCCCCGACCGAGGCCGCGGGGGAACCCGCCGCGCCCACCCCCCTCCCCGTACGGACGCCCACCACCGCGTCCGAGAGCAGCACCGCCTCCCCGTCCCGACCCGGCGGGCTGCCCCGGCGCGTCCCGGCCCGCAAGGGCGAACGCACCACCGGGACGGCAGAGCGCACTACCGGGGCCGACGAGCGGGCCACCACCGCACCGTCCCCCCGGCCGCTGCGCCGGCGGGTACGGGGAGCGACCCTCGCCATGACCACCCCGCCGGCCGACCGGGTCGTCCCGGCCGTGCGCCGGCCCGTGGACGCCGAGGCGGTCCGTACCGAACTCGACGAGTTCGAGGCCGCCGTACGCAGGGCCGAGCGGGACAGCACCACCACCCCCACGGAACCAGCACCCTCCCAGCACCCAAGATCCCGGAAGGAGCCCGGCAGTGACCACGCCGACAGATAACGGCAGTTCCGAGGAGCGGGCGGAACCCACCGATCTGCGCGCCGCCGCGGCCGACTTCACCTGGCTGCTGGACCGGTTCGCCACCGAGACCGCGGGGGTCGTGGACGCCATCGCGGTCTCCACCGACGGCCTGCTGATCGCCGTCTCCAAACTCCGTGAGCAGGCCGACTCGGAGCGGCTCGCCGCGATCGTGTCCGGCATCACCAGCCTCGCCGCGGGCGCCTCCGGCAACTACGGACTCGGCGGCCTCAACAAGGTCATCATCGACCTGGAGGGCGGCCATGTGCTGGTGTCGGCCATCGGCAGCGGCGCCGTCCTCGGCGTGGTGGCCTCGAAGGAGGCCAAGCTGGGCAACATCGCCTACGAGATGGCCCTGTTCGCCAACCGGGCCGGGGCCGCGCTCACTCCCCAGCTGGTGCTGGAGCTGAAGAAGAACGCCGGCGCCGCCACGGGCGGCTGACCCGTCCCACCAACGGGACCAAGGCACAGGCATTCAGGAGGGAATCGTCATGGCCGCCGGTGAACCAGTACCGCACGACGCGGCGGACGGTGCCTGGGCACCGCCGGAGCCCGCCGGCCGCGCCCCCGCGATCCGGCCGTTCCTGCTGACCGCCGGCCGGGTGTCGGGGAGCGGCGCCGCGCCGTCGCTCCCGGTCGAGTCCCAGATCGTGGCCACCTCGACCGGGCTGGCCGCCCTGGACAGGCTCACCTTCGAACACCACGACCTCGTCGCCGCCTGCCGGCGCCCGCAGTCGGTGGCCGAGCTCGCCGCCCGGCTGCGACTGCACCTCAACGTGGTCCGGGTGCTGGCGGGGGACCTGTGCGCCGCCGGCCACCTGGCGGTCCACCTGCCGAACGCCAGGGCGACCCAGGACATCTCCGTACTGCGAAGGGTTATCGATGGTCTCCGTGCCGTCCCCGACTCCCGGGGCTCACTCCGCGACAGCAGCTGAACAGCCGTCCGCCGCGCAGCCGCCGCTGCCGGTCAAGCTGGTCATCGCCGGTGGCTTCGGGGTCGGCAAGACCACGGCCGTGGGCTCGATCTCCGAGATCCGGCCGCTGACCACCGAGGCCGCGATCACGGAGGTCGCGGCGGGCGTGGACGACCTCACCCACACCCCCGGCAAGACCACCACCACGGTCGCCATGGACTTCGGCTGCATCACCATCGACCCGACGCTGAAGCTCTACCTGTTCGGCACGCCGGGCCAGGACCGCTTCGGCTTCATGTGGGACGACGTGGTCGAGGGCGCCCTCGGCGGCCTGGTGATCGTGGACACCCGCCGCCTCGACGACTGCTACGCGGCCGTCGACTACTTCGAGCACAAGGACATCCCCTTCGCCGTCGCCGTCAACGCCTTCGACGGCGAGGTCCAGCACGACCTGGACCAGGTCCGATGGGCGCTGGACGTCTCCGACCACGTACCGCTGATCGTCTTCGACGCCCGCGAGCGGGGCTCGGTCCGGGACGCGCTGCTGGTCGTCCTGGACGTCGCCCTGTCCCGCGCGGAGACCGCGGCGGCGGCCGCCGGCTGACACCCGCGCGACATCGGAGTGTTCAGAGGAACCTCAGAAGTTCCTGTGACAGTCTGGCGCGCCTCAAGGCCGGCCCATGGGGGGGGCCGTGCGCGCGTCGACTTCTCATGGTCACTCCTGGAGGAAAACCTGATGAGCCTCACCGTGGTCAACGGCCTGCCCGCACACGTCCTGGTCGTGCACTTCGTCATCGTGCTCGTTCCCCTGAGTGCCCTGGCGGTCGTGGTAGCCGCGATATGGCCGAGTACCGCGCGGCGGATGGGGATCGTGCTTCCCTTGCTGGCCCTCGTGGCACTGGCGAGCGTGCCCGTGGCCACGCAGGCCGGTGAGTGGCTGGAGGAGCACGTCGACAACGACGCCCTGGTGCGCAGGCACGCCGAACTCGGTGACGGGCTGCTTCCCTGGGCCGCGGGCCTGTTCGTGCTGGCGGCGGCGATCTGGTGGACGACCCGCAGGCCGGCGTCCACGGAGGCGGCCCCCAGGGAGCGCGCCCGGACAGCCACGCCCCGCTCCGCGCCGGCCCTCCGCGTCGTGGCTGCGGTGCTCTCCGTCGGGGTGGCCACGGGCGCCGTCGTGGACGTGTACCGGATCGGCGACTCCGGAGCGAAGGCCGCCTGGCACGACGGCTTCTCCAAGACCGGCGATGAGGAACACGGCGACAAGGGCTGACCCTTCCGGCGCCGGCGCGGCACCGATCGGGCCGGAGCCGCCCGTGCCGCCGATCCTGCGCTGCTCAGTGTGTCGGCCTGGAGCGTTGGCGTACTGCTCCGACGACAACTCGAACACCCGCACTCGTCGACCACAGGTGGGGTCGACGGTCTCACGGACCGCCCGCATCCCCAGTTTGGTCATGATCCGTTCGGAGGCGTCATTGCCCACCTGAGTGATGCTGACGATCCGCTCCAGCCCTCGCTCCTCGAACCCGAACCGCACAGCGGCCGCGGCGGCCTCGGTGGCCAAGCCCTGTCCCCAGTGGGAACGTCCCAGCCGCCAGCCGACCTCAACCGCCGGTAGTACTTCCGGCAAGAAGCGGGGCACCGAAAGGCCGGTGAACCCGGCCAGCTCGCCAGTGGACCGGAGCTCCACTGCGAACAGGCCGAAGCCCTGTGACTCCCACTCGCTCTCCGATGCCTGGATCCCGCCGCGAGTCTGCTGTTCGTCACGGAGGCTGCCGTCACCGATCCACCGCATGACCTCGGGGTCGGCGTTGACAGCAGCCATGGACGCAAGGTCGGCCTCGCGCCAGCGACGCAGGATCAATCGGGGAGTCTCAAGCGTGACCATCCAAGCATTCTGGATCCACATATGGGCTCTCCACCATCCTCACCAGGCACTTCAGGTAGAGCCTTAAGTCACTGTCGGGGCGTCCCCTTCGAAGGTCTCAAGCGGCGTGCGGCACGAACGACACGCGGATTTCCTCCGTGTCGATCGACACGTCCAGGGCGGCGTCCAGTGCCTTGGCCAAGGTGCGCAGGAGCGGGAGGGTAGGCATGGCGCCACCTCCTTCAAGGCGGTCGATGTCCTCCGTGGAGAGCCCTGTCCGTTCGGCGAGCGATGCCTGATCGATGCCCAAGGCCGTGCGACGGTCGTACACGGCCTGCCCCAGGGCGATGGCGGCGCCCGCCTCGACGTACGCCGGATCGGCTCGATGTTCCTCAGGGATCGTCCATGAGGTGTGGTAACCCCTGCTCACGGTGACTCCTCGAACGTCCGGTGACAGGCGGTCTGCGCGGCGGCGTGCGGCTCTTCGCATTCCTTCTGGGCCAAGAGAGCCCGCTGGACCTGCCGCTCTTCGCGCATCCGGTTCTTGCGGAAGACGGTCAGGATTGACGTTTCTAGACCGAAGTACGGCTTGTTGTATCCCCTTTCAGGAGCGCCGACGTCGGCAGCGGGTGTCCGACTCAGATTTGTGGGAACGGGGGGATGATGCGGACGATCACGATGAGTTGGTCTCGCGGTGCCACCAGGAAGTGGAACCAGCCGTCCGCCGCGTCCATGCGGCGCATGCCTCCCGGTCGGGGGCCATTGCCGAAATCGCTGACGTCGACTCCCACCCCCGCAAGGTCGACCAGTTGCTCCGCGAGACGCTCGACTTCAACCACCACGTGAGCGGGGATGCCGCCTGCGACGTGGGCGTGATCGGGGTCGTATTCCCAGCGCCAGCCAGCGCTCACCGCGGCGGGAGGCCGAGCGCGGCGTATGCGTCGTCCAGGATCTTGCCGAGAGCAGATGCGGCGCGGCGGGCCTGCGTCGCGTCACCGATCTCGGCGGTGTCCTCCCAGTGACGGAACTCTTTCGCGAGATTCGGCTGCCGCTGGATGTGGATGTAGACGGCCCACTGGGCGATGAACCGCTGGAGGGGAGAAAGGTCGGAGGCTTGGCGGGACTGATCGGCGGCTTGATCCAGCTCCCGTGTGAAGGCGGGCAGGGCGGCGGGCGCGATCCGCGTGACGGCCTGGCGGAGGGCCGTGACGGTGGCAGGAGGCTGAGGGATGAGTGGCTGCCCGGCGCTGGAGGTGGTCATTGCTGCTCCCATGGGCGAGATTCTGATCCCTGGGAGCAGCGTATCGAGTCCAAGCTCGATCACATCGCCCGAATGAGTGAGGCGGAGGCCCTCGGCTTCCAGCGGGGGCGATGCCCGTAGGGCAGGAGCCTCAGCCGTCGGCCGGGGCCACACCGATCGGGCAGGAGACGCCCGTGCCGCCGATGCCGCAGTAGCCGGCGGGGTTCTTGGCGTCCGAAAGGTACTGCTGGTGGTAGGCCTCGGCCGGATAGAAGGGGCCGGCCGGGAGGATTTCGGTGGTGATGTCGCCGTAGCCGGACTTGGTGAGGACGGCCTGGTAGGCGGCGCGCGAGGCCTCGGCCTCGGACTGCTGGTCGGGGGAGTGGGTGTAGATGGCCGAGCGGTACTGGGTACCGACGTCGTTGCCCTGGCGGAAGCCCTGGGTGGGGTCGTGGGACTCCCAGAAGAGCTTCAGGAGGGCGGCGTACGAGGTGATGGAGGGGTCGTAGACGACGCGGACCGCTTCGGTGTGGGCGGTGAGACCGCTGCAGACCTCTTCGTAGGTGGGGTTCTGGGTGTGGCCGCCCTGGTAGCCGACCAGGGTGGTCCAGACGCCGGGGGCCTGCCAGAACTTGCGCTCGGCGCCCCAGAAGCAGCCGAGGCCGAAGTCGGCGACGAGGAGGCCCTCGGGGTAGGGGCCGGTCAGGGGGTTGCCGAGGACGGTGTGGCGGTCGGGGACCGGGAAGCCGGGTTCGGTGCGGCCCTTGAGCGCTTCCTCGGCGGAGGGGAGGTGGAGCTGGCGGCTGAACAGCATTGATGGCTCCTGGCTGTACGGCGGGCAGGTGGGCGGGCGAGCGGTGGGGCACGCGGGTGGGGGCGCGGCGGTGTCGTGTGCGCACCCCCTACAACAGGTGGTGGCCCTGGGCCATTCCGCTGCCGGTGTGGAGGTCAGTGCGGCAGGGTGGCCGGGGTGCCGCCGTGGCCCTCCCAGCCGGCGACCGCCAGCGCCCGGTAGACCGTGTACTCCGCCGCCGGGTCCGCGCCGTACGACCACGGCACCGCGCCCACGTGGCCGTCCACGTGGCGGAGCTGCTCCATCGCCTCCGCGTAGCGCTCGGCGCGGACCAGGAACCAGACCAGCAGATGGCGGACGTGCGGCTGGACGGGGTGGTCGGCGGGGGCCTCGCGGACCGCGAAGAGGGCGCCCTCGATGGCGCGGGTGACGACCGCGCTCTGGTAGAGGGTGCGTACGAGGTTGGCCTCCGGGAGGTGCTCGAAGACCGCGAAGAGGGGGAGGGCGGGGAGGAGGCTCTTGGCCGGGGCGGAGGCGGCCGCGGCGTGGGCGAAGGCGTCGGCGAGCTCCTGGGAGCCGTGCCACTTCTCGCACCAGTAGTGGAGGGCGGCGAGGTGGGCGCCCATGTGGTGCGGGGAGCGCTCGGTGACCTTCGACCACAGCTCCTCGAAGTCGGCCTGCCGGTAGGCGAGGCCGCGGGCGACGCCGAGCTCGATGATGTACGGCACCGGGTCGCCGGGGGCCAGCAGCGCCGCCTCGCCGCAGACCGTACGGGCCTCCTCCAGGATCATCCGGAAGTCGTCCGAGGAGGGGTCGCGCAGCGCCTGGCGGACCAGGAACTCCGCGTGCACGGCGGCCGCGCCCGGGTCCTTGGGCGCGGCGACCCGCCAGGTGCGCAGCCACATGCCGCCCTGGCCCGGCGCCTGGGCCAGTTCGAAGGCGGCGGCGCCCGCCAGGGTCTGCACCCGCTGCCAGCGCAGCTCGGAGCCCGCGTCGGTGAGGGCCAGCAGCCGGGCGGCGGGCTGCCAGTCCTGGGTGCGCTGGACCTCCTCCAGGGCGTCGATCAGCTCGCGGTCGGGGCCGGGCAGCCGTACGTCCAGCCGCTCCTGCGGGACGAAGCCGTACGCCCCCGGGTCCGCGGCGCGCGTCGCGCCGCGCATGGCCTCGCCACCGCCGCGCATCCGGCGCACGGCGGGCACGACGAGGAGACCGCCGATCATGACGATGGCGATGAGGAAGATCAGATACTCCATGTGTTGTCCCCTGCTGCCCCTGCTGCGCCCGGTATCCGTAGTCGGAACGTCCGGGCACCAGCCTAGGTGCCCGCGGGCTCGTTGAACCCGGTAGTACCGCCGTGGGCACTACCCTCGGGCCCATGACCGACCAGCACACCCAGCAGCCCGCCCCGCGGCACGGCGACGATCGCGGCGCGCGGAGCTTCGAGACGCTCGCCATCCACGCGGGGCAGGAGGCGGACCCGCTCACGGGGGCCGTCGTCCCCCCGATCTACCAGGTCTCCACCTACAAGCAGGACGGGGTGGGCGGCCTCCGCGGCGGATATGAGTACAGCCGCTCCGCCAACCCCACCCGCACCGCCCTCGAGGAGAACCTGGCGGCGCTGGAGGGCGGGCGCCGCGGCCTGGCCTTCGCGTCCGGGCTGGCCGCCGAGGACTGCCTGCTGCGCACGCTCCTGGTGCCCGGCGACCACGTCGTCATCCCGGACGACGCCTATGGCGGAACGTTCCGGCTGTTCTCCAAGGTCGCCGAGCGCTGGGGGGTGGAGTGGTCGGTCGCCGACACCTCCGACCCGGCGGCCGTACGGGCCGAGCTGCGGCCCCGTACGAAGGTGATCTGGGTCGAGACGCCGAGCAACCCGCTGCTCGGCATCACCGACATCGCCGCCGTCGCCGACGTCGCCCGGTCCGCCGGGGCCCGCCTCGTCGTCGACAACACCTTCGCCAGCCCCTATCTGCAGCAGCCGCTCGCGCTCGGCGCGGACGTGGTCGTGCACTCGACGACCAAGTACATGGGCGGTCACTCGGACGTCGTCGGCGGCGCGCTCGTGGTCTCGGACCCGGACCTCGGTGACGAACTGGCCTTCCACCAGAACGCGATGGGCGCCGTGGCCGGGCCCTTCGACTCCTGGCTGGTGCTGCGCGGCATCAAGACCCTGGCCGTGCGGATGGACCGGCACAGCGCGAACGCCACGCGCGTCGCCGAGCTGCTGGTGGCCCACCCCAAGGTGACCGAGGTCTACTACCCGGGGCTGCCGGGGCACGCGGGCCACGAGGTCGCGGCCAAGCAGATGCGGGCCTTCGGCGGCATGGTGTCGTTCCGGGTCGCGGGCGGCGAGCAGGCGGCGGTCGACGTCTGCGACCGGGCGCGGCTGTTCACGCTCGGGGAGTCGCTGGGCGGCGTCGAGTCGCTGATCGAGCACCCGGGCCGGATGACGCACGCCTCGACGGCCGGGTCGGCCCTGGAGGTGCCCGCCGATCTGGTCCGTCTCTCGGTGGGCATCGAGGCGGTGGACGACCTCCTCGCGGACCTGAGCCAGGCGCTGGCCTAGGCCCCTGCCCGTGAGTCGCGGGCTCGCCGCACGTCGGGCTCACCAGCCCTCGAAGGGAGGGGTGGTGTCGGTCGGCGGCGTCGTCCAGGGGTGGACGATCGCCGCCCACACCGTGAAGGCGACCGCCGCGGCGAGCAGCAGGAGCCAGCCGGCGGCCCGTACGGCGCGGTGGCGGCGCAGCAGCCGCCGTCCCCGCTCGGCCGCCCGGCCGGCCAGATCGGGCGGCACGGCCGGGTACGGGCCGAGCAGCATGCGGCGGACCTCGTCCTCCTTGCGGTCGGGGAAGCTCATGCCGATGCCCCCGATGCCCCCGATGCTGTCGAAGCCTTCGACGCCGCTGAAGCCCGCGCCGGTGCCGCCGCGGGTGGCCCGGGCGGCCCCGGCGGGTGTTCGCGCATCAGCGTCACCGAGCGCGCGCAGATGGCGCGGACCCGCTCGACCGGCAGCCCGAGGGCGGCCGCGGCCTGCTCCTCCGGTACGCCCTCGTGCAGCCGGAGCACCAGCACCAGCCGCTCCTGCGGGGTGAGCCGGGCCAGGAGGCCGCCGCGCGGCCGGCGGTGGCGCCAGGCGCGGTGGGCGAAGAGGGCGGCGAGTTCCCGGCGGGTGCGGTCGTACGGGTCCTCCCCGCGCAGCCGGTCCCAGCGGGCGTAGGTGCGGGCGAGCGCGGTGGTCAGCAGGCGCTCGGCGGCGCTGGTCTCCCCCGGTGGTCCTCCGGGTGGCTCCCCCGTGAGCAGTGTCGCCGCATGCAGCAGCCGACCGCTCGCCCCCGCGGCGAACGCCGCGAACTCCCGGTCCCGGCGGCTCTCCCGTGCTGCCCGCCTCTCGCCCACCCCGTCCTCCGCCTCCCGTCCCCGGCAGGAACACGGCGTCCCCTTCCGGACACGGCGTCCCTTTCAGGACACGGCAGCCATGGTCGCCCGGTCAAGAGGCGTGCCGCCGCGGTCGGCAAGTCGTCAGGAAGCGGTCAGGAAACTGCCAGAAAGCGGTCCGGAAACACTCGGTGGTGATCAGGCGAGATCCGGCAAGGTCCGGCGAGATCCGGCGAGGTCCGGTGAGATCCGGCGAGGTCCGGTGAGGACCTACGAGGGCCTAGGAGGCCGAGGCCGCCTGGGGCACGGGGGCGTGCACGGCGGCCAGCGCGGCGTTGAAGCGGGTGAGCAGGTCGCAGAAGATGTCCTGCTCCTCCGCGGTCCAGCCGTCGGTCACCTGCGCCATCAGGGCGCGCCGCGAGGAGCGCACCTCCTCCAGGCGGGCCTTGCCGCGCGGGGAGAGCTGGAGGACGACCGCGCGGCCGTCCTCGGGGTGGGAGGTGCGCTTGACCATGCCGGAGTCGACGAGCGGGGCGACCTGTCGGGTGACGGTGGACGAGTCGATGCCCATACCGGCGGCGAGCGCCTTGACGCCCATCGGTCCTTCCTGGTCGAGCCGGTTGAGCAGCAGGTACGCGGCGCGGTCCATGGAGTTCCGGGCCTGTCCGACGCCGCCGAGCCGGGTCTGTTCGGCGCGCCGGGCGAAGACCGCGACCTGGTGCTGCAGGAGGTCGAGTACGCCGGTGTCGAGGTGGGTCGTCATGTCCGATTGGGTGGGCATGGACTAAGGCTCACTTCATGCGGTGGTCTGTGGGATGGGGCACAGAGTACGCGGCCGGGGGCCCGCCCGTACGGGGGCTGCAGAAACCTGCCGCCTCGATCCGGCCAGCGCTGGGGCGCGTGGGGCGAGCTGCGAGACTTGGGACCATGGCCGCACGCAAGACCCCCGTTCCCGGTACCAATTCCTCCGCTTCTCCGGGTCTCCCGGCGTCCCCGTCCGACGCCCAGGGGCCCACGCTCGACGATGTGCGCGCGGCGCAGAAGATGCTGTCGGGGGTCTCCCGGGTCACCGCGCTCGAAGGCAGCCGCCACCTGACCGCCCTGCTCGGCTCACCGGTGCATTTCAAGTGCGAGAACCTGCAGCGTACGGGCTCCTTCAAGCTGCGCGGGGCCTATGTGCGGATCGCCGGTCTCAGCCCCGCGGAGCGGGCCGCGGGCGTGGTGGCGGCCAGCGCCGGGAACCACGCGCAGGGCGTCGCGCTGGCCGCCTCGCTGCTGGGCGTGCGCTCGACCGTCTTCATGCCGCAGGGCGCTCCGCTGCCGAAGATCGCGGCCACCCGGGACTACGGCGCCGATGTGCGGCTGCACGGCCAGATCGTGGACGAGACGATGCGCGCGGCGCAGGAGTACGCGCGGCAGACGGGCGCGGTCTTCATTCACCCCTTCGACCACCCGGACATCATCGCGGGGCAGGGCACGGTGGGCCTGGAGATCCTGGAGCAGTGCCCCGAGGTGCGCACAGTCGTGGTGGGCGTCGGCGGGGGCGGGCTCGCGGCGGGGGTGGCGGTGGCGGTGAAGGCGCTGCGGCCGGACGTGCGGGTGGTGGGGGTGCAGGCGGCGGGCGCTGCGGCGTATCCGCCCTCGCTGGCGGCGGGGCACCCGGTGGCGATCGAGTCACCCACGACGATGGCCGACGGGATCAAGGTGGGGCGGCCGGGGGACGTCCCGTTCCGGATCGTCGACGAGCTCGTGGACGAGGTCCGTACGGTCTCCGAGGACGCGCTGGCCGCCGCCCTGCTGCTGTGCCTGGAGCGGGCGAAGCTGGTGGTCGAGCCGGCCGGGGCCTGTCCGGTGGCCGCGCTGCTCGCCGAGCCGGAGGCCTTCGAGGGGCCGGTGGTGGCGGTGCTCTCGGGCGGCAATGTGGACCCGCTGCTGATGCAGCGCATCCTGCGGCACGGCATGGCGGCGGCGGGGCGCTATCTGTCGCTGCGGCTGCGGCTCACCGACCGGCCGGGGGCGCTCGCCACCCTTTTGGCGGCACTGTCGGCGGTGGATGCCAACGTGCTGGACGTGGGCCATGTACGCACCGATCCCCGGCTCGGGCTCACCGAGGCCGAGGTGGAGCTGCAGCTGGAGACGAAGGGGCCGCTCCACTGCGACGAGGTGCGGGAGGCGCTGCGCGAGGCGGGCTACACGGTGATGCCGTAGGGGCCCGCGCCGCTGTCCCCACCGCTGTCCCCACCGCTGTCCCCGCTGTTTTCCACAGGCGTGGACAGGCGGGGTAATTCGGGCGAAAGTTAAATCCTTCTATGAGCACGCCCAGCACGCCCGATGGGGGACGCATATGCCAGGTGCGATCTATGCCGAGGGTCTGGTGAAGACCTTCGGAGATGTCAGAGCTCTGGACGGGGTCGATCTCGACGTACCGGAGGGGACCGTGCTCGGGCTGCTCGGGCCCAATGGGGCGGGGAAGACCACCGCGGTGCGCGTGCTGACCACCCTGCTGCGGCCGGACCGCGGAAAGGCGCTGGTCGCGGGCGTGGATGTGCTGCGCCACCCCAATGAGGTGCGCCGCTCGATCGGGCTGTCCGGGCAGTTCGCCGCGGTCGACGAGTATCTGACCGGCCGTGAGAACCTGCGCATGGTGGGCCGGCTGTACCAGATGGGCGGGCGGGAGGCGAAGGCGCGCGCGAGCGAGCTGCTGGAGCGGTTCCATCTGACCGACGCGGCCGACCGCGTCGCCAAGACGTACTCGGGCGGCATGCGCCGCCGCCTGGACCTGGCGGCGGCCCTGGTCGTCAGCCCGCCGGTGATGTTCATGGACGAGCCGACGACGGGCCTGGACCCGCGCAACCGGCAGGCGCTGTGGGAGGTCATCCAGGAGCTGGTGGCGGGCGGCACGACGCTGCTGCTGACCACCCAGTATCTGGAGGAGGCCGACCATCTGGCGCATGACATCTGCGTGATCGACCACGGCCGGGTCATCGCTCGCGGCACCTCCGACCAGCTCAAGGCGCGCACGGGCGGCGAGCGGGTGGAGGTCGTGGTCCATGAGCGCGCCCACATCCCGGTCGCGGAGGAGGTGCTGCGCGGCTTCGGCAAGGGCGAGGTCTCCGTGCGGCGGCACACCCGCGAGGTGACCGTCCCGGTGGTCGGCGGGGCCAAGCTGCTCGCGGAGGTGATCCGGGAGCTGGACGCGCGCGGGGTGGAGATCGACGACATCGGGCTGCGCCGCCCGACCCTCGACGACGTGTTCATCTCGCTCACCGGCCATGGTGCCGAGGGCGACAGTGCCGAGGAGGAGGTCAAGTGATGGCCGCGGTGAACGAGAGCACACCCGGGGCGACGCCCGACATGACCCCTGAGACGACTGCGGGAGCGGGCCCCGAGGCGACCGCCGGGTCGGGCCCCGAGGCGACCGCCGGGGCGGGCCCCGGGGCGGCGGACGGCCGGGCGGGCCGGGCCGGCCGCGTCGCCGTGGCTCCCCGGGCGCGCGGCGGGCTCCTCCGGTCGGTCCGCGACTCCCTGGTCGTGGCGCAGCGCAACCTCATCCGCATGGCGCGGATCCCCGAGGTGGTGGTGTTCGGCCTCGTCCAGCCGATCATGTTCGTGGTGCTGTTCAGCTATGTGTTCGGCGGCGCGATCATGGTGCCGGGGCAGAGCAGCGCCGACGCCGATGTGTACCGGGAGTTCCTCATGGCGGGGATCTTCGCGCAGACCGTCACCTTCGCGACGGCGGGCGCGGGCGCCGGGATCGCCGACGACATGCACAAGGGCCTGATCGACCGCTTCCGCTCCCTGCCGATGGCGCGCGGCGCCGTGCTCACCGGCCGCACCCTCGCCGATCTGGTGCAGACGGCGCTGACGCTGGTGGTGCTGGCGATCGTCGCGGTGATCGTGGGCTGGCGGATCCACGACGGGGTGCCGAAGGCGCTGGCCGCCTTCGGGCTGCTGCTCCTGCTGGGCTACGCCTTCTCGTGGATCGGCGCGCTCATCGGGCTGTCCGTGCGCACCCCCGAGGCGGCCACCTCCGGCGGGCTGATCTGGCTGTTCCCCCTGACGTTCCTCTCGAACGCCTTCGTGCCGTCCAGCAAGATGCCCGCCTTCCTGGGGCACATCGCCGACTGGAACCCGTTCAGCGCCACCGTGCAGGCGAGCCGCGAGCTGTTCGGCAACCCCGAGGGGCTGGTCTCCGACGCCTGGCCGATGCAGCATCCGGTGCTCGCCTCGGTCCTCTGGTCGACCCTGATCATCCTGGTCTTCCGGACGCTGTCGGTCCGGAAATACCGCTCGGCGACCGCCTGAGGAGGCGGTCGCCGAGAACGGGGCGCTCAGGGTCCAGCCGAGCGGCTGGTGGGGGGCTCAGGCCTGGTAGGGCTTGGCCTCAAGGATCTTCACCGACGCGGTGCGGCCGTTCGGCAGCTCATAGGTGGCGTCCTGGCCGACCTTCTTGCCGTTCACACCCTGGCCCAGCGGGGACTGCGGCGAGTACGTCTCGATGTCCGAGCTCGCGTACTCGCGGGAGGCCAGCAGAAAGGTCAGGGTGTCGTCCGGGTCGCCGTCGAAGGCGATGGTGACGACCATGCCCGGGGCGACCACCCCGGTGTCGGCGGGGGCCTCGCCCACCTTCGCGTGCTGCAGCAGCTGCGTGAGCTGGCGCACGCGGAGCTCTTGCTTGCCCTGCTCTTCCTTGGCGGCGTGGTACCCGCCGTTCTCCCGCAGGTCACCTTCCTCGCGGGCAGCCTCGATCTTCTTCGCGATCTCGACACGTGCGGGACCCGACAGGTACTCCAGCTCGGCCTTGAGCTGGTCGTACGCCTCCTGGGTCAGCCAGGTGACGTTCTCGCTGGTCTGGGTCACAGGTGCTCCTCGTCGGTGCTGGGAATACAAATGAACGCCCTACTCAGAAGGGTGCGCCTTCAAAGCCGGGCGAAACCACGAGCCTAACAATTACGGGCGGAAACGGGGAGGAGGAATGTGGGCGCAATGCGCACGAAACGCGTCAGTGCAGGTCAGACAGGGATCAGTGGGTCGACGCCGGGTCGCAGCCGACCAGCTCGGCGGCGGTCGCCCGGGCCGTGGTGCGCACCGTCACGACCTTGACCACATCGTCCTGCCCCTTGCCGAAGGTGAAGTCCTTGCGACCCACCTCGCCGTGATCCTCGTCCAGGGTGCGCACGGTGCACACCCCGCTGGTGCCGGTGTCCTTGGTGACCTCCAGGCGCACCTCGACGGCGTCGTCGGAGACCACCTTGTAGCCGGTCACCCGGCCGCTGATGTCCTGGCCGGCGATGTACGAGTAACCAAACCAGGCGATCATGGCGAGGAACCCGGCGCCGAGCACCGCGCCCAGGATCTTCAGCTTGCGATCGGCGCGCTGGTCCGCGGACCGGCCGTAACGCCCGACGGGCAGCCCCTCGCGCACCGTGGCCATGATCGTTCCTCCTGGTTGGGGGACCCGGAATTATTCGCCCCCGGTTTGGGTCACTATAGAAGCCGTCTTCCACGATGAATCACCGAGGATCGAGACTTGACTGATCAGCTGCGTTTGATGGCCGTCCACGCCCACCCCGACGACGAGTCGAGCAAGGGCGCGGCCACCATGGCCAAGTACGTGTCCGAGGGGGTGGACGTGCTGGTCGCGACCTGCACAGGCGGTGAGCGCGGGTCCATCCTCAACCCCAAGCTCCAGGGGGACCCCTATATCGAGGAGCACATCCACGAGGTGCGCGCCAAGGAGATGGACGAGGCGCGCGAGATCCTCGGCGTCAAGCAGGAGTGGCTGGGCTATGTGGACTCCGGGCTGCCGGAGGGCGACCCGCTGCCGCCGCTGCCCGAGGGCTGCTTCGCGCTGCAGGACGTGGACGAGGCGGCGGGCACCCTGGTCAAGCTGATCCGTGAGTTCAAGCCGCACGTCATCACCACGTACGACGAGAACGGCGGCTATCCGCACCCCGACCACATCATGACCCACAAGATCTCGATGGTGGCCTTCGACGCCGCGGGGGACCCGGAGAAGTACCCCGAGGCGGGCGAGGTCTGGCAGCCGCTGAAGCTCTACTACAACCAGGGCTTCAACCGGCCGCGCACCGTCGCCCTGCACGAGGCGCTGCTCGCGCGCGGCCTGGAGTCGCCGTACGGGGAGTGGCTGGAGCGCTGGAAGGAGTTCGAGCGGGCCGAGCGCACCCTGACCACCTTCGTCCCCTGCTCCGACTTCTTCGAGATCCGCGACAAGGCGCTGATCGCGCACCGCACCCAGATCGACCCCGACGGCGGCTGGTTCCGGGTGCCGATGGACATCCAGAAGGAGGTCTGGCCCACGGAGGAGTACGAGCTCGCCAAGTCGCTCGTGGACACTTCCCTCCCCGAGGACGACCTCTTCGCGGGCATCCGCAACAATTGAGCTCATGATGAGTGCGACCAGCACCCTGGCCATGACGCATCTCGTGCCGCTCGCCAAGGAGCTCGACCAGAACAAGGTGACGCCGGGGGTCCTCGGCTTCATCGTCTTCGCGCTGATCGGCGGTGCGGTATGGCTGCTGATGAAGTCGATGAACAAGCACATGAAGAAGGTGGACTTCGAGGAGGAGCCGGAGGACGGGAAGACCCCGGCCGCCGCGTCCTCGACGGCCGCGCGCGGTCCCAAGGGCGAGCGCACGGCCTGAGGTCCGCTTCATAGATCACCCCGGTCGCCCGGGGCATCCAGCCCTCCCGGGGCATCCGGCCCTCCCGGGGTGTCCCGGGGGCCTGGCGCGGTCGGCAGGACGGCCATGACCTCGCGGGCGTGGCGGCTCGGCACCATGCCGAGCTGCCATGCCTGCCATCCCGTCTCCGGCTCCACCCCGCGCTCCAGCACCAGCGCGAACGCCTCCGCGCACCCCTCCAGCCGCGCGTCCCCCGCCCAGTCGGCCGCCCGCAGCTCGCCCAGCAGCTCCGCCAGCTCCTCCTGGGCCACCGCGGTGCCGACGACCGAGCCGCCCGCCGAGGCGAACGGCAGCAGCGTGCAGCGCAGGAACCGGGCCCAGCTCTCGCCGCGCCGGTCGCCGTACCCCGCGAACAGCTCCGCCGCCTCCGCCACCAGATCCAGCGCCTGCGACGCCCGCCCGTTTCCCGCGTCGATCACCGCGAGCTCCACACAGGACCAGGCCTCGCCATGGGCCACCCCCACCCGGCGGAAGTCCTGCCGCGCGTCCTGAAGCAGCTGCCGCGCGAACCCGCTGTTGCGCAGCGAGCCGGTCCGCGCCGCCCGCAGATCCCGGGTGACCCGCGCCGAGTGGTGACGGGCACAGGCCAGCCCGTACACATCCCGCATCCGGCTGAACATCGTGCGGGCCCGCTCCAGGTCGCGCAGCGCCGAGTCGTGGTCGCCCCGCTCCTCGAGCGCCTGGCCCAGGTAGTACAGCGTCCACGCCTCGCCGCGCGCGTCCTCGTTCTCCCGGTGGCGGGACAGGGCCTGGCGCAGCCCGTCCACGGCCGCCGAGGCCTCCCCGGCCACCAGTCGGGCCCGCGCCAGCTGCGTCAGCGCCCAGGCCTCGCCGCGCTGGTCCTGCGTGCGGCCGTACGCCTCCAGCGCCTCGCGCAGCTCCCGCTCCGCGCGCGGCACCTCGCCCATGCGCAGACACGCCTGGCCGAGCTGGAAGTGCGCCCACGCCTGGCCATGGACGCTCTCGCTCTCCCGATGCAGCTCCAGCGCCGTATCCAGCAGCTCGAGCGCGCTCGCGAGCCGGCCCCGGTCGCGCTCCACCGCGGCCAGCGCGTGCATGGTCCACGCCCGGTCCGCGCGCAGCTCGTCGGCCGCCTGCAGCTCCATGGCCTCGGTCAGCTTGGCCGCGGCCTCGGTGAGATTGCCCTGGTGGTGCAGGGTGATGCCGAGGCTGCACAGCGCACGGGCCGCGCCCGCCTCGTGGCGCGCCTCGAAGTACAGGTCGACCACCGAGGACAGGGTGGTGCGGGCCTGGTCCAGCTCGCCCAGCTGGCGGGCCGCGATACCGGTGCGCCACTGCACCGAGCGCATCAGCAGTCCTTGGTCGACGGCCTGGGTCAGCTCGCTGATCTCCCCGAGCCGGTACAGGTCGCCGCGGAGCAGGCAGTAGTCGCACAGCGCGCCCAGCAGGTGCAGCACCGCCGACTGATCGACGCCCTCGGCGTGGCGCAGGGCCGCCGTGATGAAGCTCGACTCGTCGTCCAGCCAGCGCAGCGCCGCGTCCAGCGAGGTGAAGCCATGGCCGCCCGCCGCGCCCCTGGTGAAGACGTCGGCGCGGGTGGAGGTCTTGCCGTCGACCATCCGGATCACCGAGTCCGCGAGCTCCGCGTAGCTGCGGATCAGCCGCTCCTGGGCGGCGGTGCGCCGGGCCGGCTCCTCCTCGTCCATCAGCCGACCGTGGGCGAAGCCGCGCACCAGGTCGTGGAGGCGGTAGCGGCTGCCGCGGACGTGCTGGATCAGCCCGGCGCGGGCCAGCGCGTCCAGATGGCGGGCCGCCTCCCGGGCGTCCGTCTCCAGCAGCGCGGCCGCCGCGGCGGCGCCCAGGCTGGCCCGCCCGGCCAGCGCCAGCCGGCGCAGCAGCCGCCGGGCGTCCTCGGTCTGGTCCGTGTAGCGCAGCCACAGGGCCCGCTCCACGGGACCCACAGGGCCGTACGCCCCCAGGGCGGTGACCAGGGCGTCAGGGGTGCGGGCGCCCAGCGAGGAACCCGCGATGCGCAGCGCCAGCGGCAGCCGCCCGCACAGCTCGGCGATCCGCTCCACGGACTGCCCGTCGTAGGGCCCCGCGCCCGCCGGCTCCTCGGCGAAGGCGCGCAGCAGCTCCTCGGCGCCCGGCTGGTCCAGCGGGCCGACCTCCAGCCGGTGGACCCACGCGGCCAGGTCGGGCGGCAGCGCCAGGGGGTCGCGCGAGGTGACCAGGACCAGGCTGTCGGACCGCTCCGGGATCAGGGTGCGCACCTGCTCGGCGTCGCTGGCGTCGTCCAGCACGATCGCCACGGGCAGGCCGGTCAGATGCTGGTGGTACAGCTCGGCGAGCCGCCCGACATGCTGCCCCTGGGCCGACCGCTCCCGGAAGAGCAGCTGGTCGCGGGGCGCGCCGAGCCGGTTGAGCAGGTGCAGCAGCGCGTCCCGGGTGGCCAGCGGGGGCTGGTCGGGGCTGTCGCCGCGCAGATCCACCAGGCACGCGCCGCGGAACTGGTCGCGCAGATGGTGGGCCGCCCGCACCGCCAGCATCGTCCGGCCCGCCCCGGGCGGGCCCTCCAGCAGCACCACCGTCGGCCTGGTCTCCGTGCTCGCCCGCGCCTGACGCACCCACTGCGCGATCTGGGTGAGCTGCGCCCGGCGCCCGGCGAACGGGCCGTCCGCCTCGGGCAGATGGCCGAAGGACTGCTCCAGCACGCTGCGTCTGCGGGCCGCCTGGCTGCGGTCCGCGCCGCGCAGCCGGGGCGCCTGGCCGGCCCGGGCCCCGGAGCCCGCGCGGCTCCCGCCACCGCGGCCCGAAGAGCCCGCGCCGGACCCCGCGCCGGCGCCCGCGCCCGACCCCGCGCCGGAGCCGGAGCGCCGGTCGGTGCCGCCGCCGCGGGTGGCGGCCGTCGTCATCCGATGCCGGTCGATGAAGGGGCGGATGCCGCGCACCTCCACCGCCGTGAGCCACTGGAGCCTGAGCTGCTCCGCCCCGCCCGGCTGGTTGCGCAGCGCGGCCCGGCGGTGGGCGGCCGGCCAGTGGCCGGCCGTGAGCGCCGCGACCGCGGCCGCTGAGCCGGCCGCCGCCGCGGTCACGCCCGCGCCCAGCGCCGCACCCACCGAGGTGCCGAACGAGAGGTCCGCGCCGAAGGCCGCGGCCGACGCGACCGCCGTGGCCAGCATCGGCGCGCGCAACCGCCGGCGCGTCAGCCGGGACGACAGCGGCCGGCTGTCCGCCTCCGACTCCTCCAGCGCCCGCAGATACGCCCCGTACTCCTCGCCGGCGGTCGCCGCCATGGAATCCAGCGCGGCCCGCGCGCGGCCGAGCAGCACCCCGCCGTGCGTCCGCCCCCCGGAGCGGCGCACCTCCTCCTCCACGGCGCGCGCGAGCAGCCGCTCGATCTCCGCACGATGGCCGTCCCGCAACGCGGTCGGTGAACCCGGCATCCTCGTCCCCCTCCTGCCGGCGCCAAGCCTGCCAACGCCAAGTGTTCCGTTTCTGGCTCATTTCCGGCAGGCCTGTGGATAACACGCGCTCGCCCCGAGTTGAGGGAGGATGGGGGCATGCCGAACCGTCTGGCGCACGAGACATCCCCGTACCTCCTCCAGCACGCGGACAATCCGGTCGACTGGCGGCCGTGGTCCGACGAGGCGTTCGAGGAGGCCCGCCGCCGGGGCGTGCCCGTGCTGCTGAGCGTCGGGTATTCGAGCTGCCATTGGTGCCATGTCATGGCGCGCGAATCGTTCGAGGACGAGGCGACCGCCGAGTATCTGAACGCGCACTTCGTGTCCGTGAAGGTCGACCGCGAGGAGCGGCCGGACGTCGACGCCGTCTACATGGAGGCCGTGCAGGCCGCCACCGGCCAGGGCGGCTGGCCCATGACGGTCTTCCTCACCCCCGACGCCGAGCCGTTCTACTTCGGCACCTACTTCCCGCCGGCGCCGCGCCACGGCATGCCGTCCTTCCGCCAGGTGCTGGAGGGCGTCCGGGCCGCCTGGGCGGACCGGCGCGAGGAGGTGCGGGACGTGGCCGGGCGCATCGTGCGGGACCTGGCCGAGCGCAGCGGGGCCTCCCTCGCGTACGGGTCCGCGCGGCCGCCGGAGGCCGAGGACCTGCACTCCGCGCTGATGGCGCTGACCCGCGAATTCGACGCAGTGCACGGCGGTTTCGGGGGCGCGCCGAAGTTCCCGCCGTCCATGGTGCTGGAGTTCCTGCTGCGGCACCACGCCCGCACCGGCTCCAAGGCCGCGCTCCAGATGGTGCAGGCGACCTGCGAGGCGATGGCCCGCGGCGGCATCTACGACCAGCTCGGCGGGGGATTCGCGCGCTACGCGGTCGACGCGACGTGGACCGTGCCCCACTTCGAGAAGATGCTGTATGACAATGCGCTTCTGTGTCGCGTCTACGCCCATCTGTGGCGGGCCACCGGCTCGGATCTGGCGCGCCGTGTCGCCCTGGAGACCGCCGAGTTCCTGGTCCGCGAGCTGCGCACCGAGCAGGGCGGGTTCGCCTCGGCCCTCGACGCCGACAGCGACGACGGCAAGGGCGGCCACGCGGAGGGCGCGTACTACGTCTGGACCCCCGAGCAGCTGCGCGAGGCGCTGGGGGAGCGGGACGCCGAGCTCGCCGCCGAGCACTTCGGCGTGACCGAGGAAGGCACCTTCGAGCGGGGCTCCTCCGTGCTGCGGCTCCCCGACCGCGAGGGGCTGGCCGACGCCGAGCGCGTCGCCTCCGTACGGGAGCGGCTGCTGGCGGCCCGTGAGCTGAGGCCGCGCCCGGGCCGCGACGACAAGGTCGTCGCCGGGTGGAACGGCCTGGCGATCGCGGCACTCGCCGAGACCGGGGCGTACTTCGACCGCCCCGACCTCGTCGACGCCGCGGCCGCGGCCGCCGACCTGCTGGTGCGCGTCCACCTCGACGACGGCGGGCGGCTCGCCCGCACCTCGCTGGACGGCACGGCCGGGTCCCACGCGGGCGTCCTGGAGGACTACGCGGATGTCGCCGAGGGCTTCCTCGCGCTGTCCTCCGTCACCGGCGAGGGCGCGTGGGTGGACCTCGCGGGGCTGCTGCTGGACGCGGTCATGCGCCGCTTCGCGGCCGGGGACGGCACGCTGTACGACACCGCCGACGACGCCGAGCAGCTCATCCGCCGCCCCCAGGACCCGACGGACAACGCCGCGCCCTCGGGCTGGACGGCCGCGGCCGGGGCGCTGCTGTCGTACGCGGCCGTCACCGGCGAGGACCGCCCCCGGGAGGCGGCGGAGCGGGCGCTGGGGGTGGTGCGGGCGCTCGCCGGGCGCGCGCCGCGGTTCATCGGGTGGGGCCTGGCGGTGGCCGAGGCGCTGCTGGACGGGCCGCGCGAGGTGGCCGTCGTCGGGCACGACGACGACCCGGCGACCCGCGCCCTGCACCGGGCCGCCCTCCTGGGCACCGCGCCCGGCGCGGTGGTCGCGGTCGGCGAGCCCGGCTCGGGGGAGGTGCCGCTGCTGCTGGACCGCCCGCTGCTGGAGGGCCGGCCGGCGGCGTATGTGTGCCGCCGGTTCACCTGCGACGCGCCTACGGCGGACGCGGGGGCGCTGGCCGGAAAGCTGGGGTGACGACAGGCCCTACGGACCAGGCCCGGCTTGACCGGGTCATGAGCGGCGCGGCCTACGGTCGGTGCATCGCCGATGGAGGAGCGCCGATGCCCGTTCCCGCCGTGCACCGCGAGGTGCGTCTCGCCGTCCGCCCGCGTCCCGCGCGACCGCTCAGTGTCGATCACTTCGAGGTCGTCGAGGTCCCGGTGCCCGAGCCGGGACCCGGTCAGCTGCTGGTGCGCAACCGGGTCATGGCCGTGACCGCCGTGATGCGCACCCTGATGAACAGCGAGGCCGATCTGTTCATGCCGCCCTATGTGGCGGGCGAGGCGCTGTGGGGCCTGGCCGTCGGCGAGGTGGTCGCCGCGCCGGGCGGCGCCGCGGAGGTCGGCGAGCTGGTCGAGCACCGGTTCGGCTGGCGCGAGTACGCGGTGGTGGACGCCGCCGAGGCGCACCGGCTCGACCCGGAGGCGCTGCCGGACCCGGCCGCGCATCTGTCGCAGGGCCCCAGCGCCTGGATGGGTGTCGTACGGGGCGCCGAGGTGCGGTCCGGGGACACGGTGTTCGTGACGGGGGCAGCGGGCGGGGTGGGCTCGCTCGCGGGCCAGATCGCCCGGCTGCGGGGCGCGAAGCGGGTCATCGGCAGCACCGGCTCGCCGCGCAAGGCCGAGGTGCTGACCAGGGAGCTCGGCTACGACGCGGTCGTGCTCCGGGGCGCCGGGCCGATCGAGGAGCAGCTGCGCGAGGCCGCCCCCGACGGCCTGGACGCGGTCTTCGACAACGTCGGCGGCGAGCAGCTGCGGGCCGCGCTGGCCCTGGCCCGCCGGGGCGCCCGGTTCGCGATCGTCGGGGCGCTGTCCGGACAGGCCACGGGCGCCGCGACGGCCCCGGTGGAGATCGACACGGTCGCGCTGACCGCGCGCGGGATCACGCTGCGGGGCATCGCGCTGTACGACCACATGGACGTGATCCCCGAGTGGACGGCGGAGTTCGGCCGCGGGCTGCGGGCCGGGACGCTCACCTTCCCCCACGTCCGCCTGTCCGGCGTCGAGCGGGGGCCGCGCGCGCTGTGCGAGCTGCTGGAGGGGCGGCACGTGGGGGCCGTGCTGGTGGACCTGTGAGCCCGGTGGAACCCGGTCGCTTCCGGGTCCTTCACGCGGGCTGAGAGGGCCGGCCACAGGGCCGTTCACAGGGTCAGGCCGCGGGCCAGGATCTCCAGGGCGCGGTCGATGTGCTTCTCCATGTCCTCCAGCCGACCGTCCTCCGCCCGACCCTCCTCGAACCAGAAGAAGATCGCCTCCCGCAGCGCCCCGAGCACGGCCGCCACGACCACCCGCACCTCGAAGTCGTCCGGGGCCCGACCGCTGCGCTCGGCCAGGACCTCGCCCAGCAGCTCGCCGGTGCCGACCAGGCTCTCGCCCATCCGCGCGCGCAGCGCGGGGACCTGCCGGATCAGCCTGAGCCGGGTCAGCATCTCCTCGCGCCCGTCGTCGGCGTACTGGTGCATCAGGCCGACCAGGGCGTGGCGCAGGGAGGTCACCGGCGGCTCGTCCAGGGGGCGTTCGCGCAGCGCCGCCACCACGAACGGGTCGTACTCGTCGGTGAGGACGATGTCCTCCTTGGTGGGGAAGTAGCGGAAGACCGTGCTGGGGGAGACGTCGGCGGCCTCCGCGATCTGGTCGACCGGGGTGGCGTCGTACCCCTGCTCCTCGAACAGCCGGTGCGCGGCGCCGCGGATCGCCCGCCGGGTCTGGATCTTCTTGCGCTCACGCAGTCCGAGCTTGGGTGGGGCCGAGGGGGCGGTACGTGCCATGGCTCTCATTGTCGGGCATCGGTGTGCCGTGGGGCCATGGTGCCGACGGCGTCAGCCGTGCTGGTAGGCCACCAGCGAGATGCCCACATAGTGGACGACGAAGGCGGCCAGCGTGAAGGAGTGGAACACCTCGTGGAAGCCGAACCAGCGCGGTGAGGGGTTGGGGCGCTTGGTGCCGTAGACCACCGCGCCCACGCTGTAGAGCAGCCCGCCCACGACGATGAGCGTCATGACGGCGACGCCGCCCGTGTGCAGGAAGTCGGGCAGGAAGAAGATCGCGGCCCAGCCCAGCGCGATGTAGCAGGGGGTGTAGAGCCAGCGCGGGGCGCCGACCCAGAAGACCCGGAAGGCGATCCCGGCCAGCGCCCCCGCCCACACCAGCCACAGCAGGAGTTCCTGCTTGCCGTCGGGCAGAAGCAGCAGGGTGAAGGGGGTATAGGTGCCGGCGATGATCAGGAAGATATTGGCGTGGTCCAGGCGGCGCAGCACGGCCGTGGCGCGCGGGCCCCAGTTCCCCCGGTGGTAGAGGGCGCTGACGCCGAACAGCGCGCAGGCGGTGAGGGTGTAGATCGCGCAGGCCAGTCGCCCGCGGGGGCTGGAGGCGAGGGCGGTGAGGACCACGCCGGCGACGAGCGCGGCGGGGAACATACCGGCATGCAGCCACCCTCGCAGCCGGGGCTTGAGGGGAACCGGCGGAGCAGCTGGGGGCCCTGGACTGGGGGCGGCCGAAGCGTCAACGGCGGGGTCGGGTGCGGCGGCAGTCATGGCGCACATGCTACCTACGCGACCGTAAGTTACCCCTCTGTTCCGAGTGGTGATGGTCACCCTGCGCCCACTGGACAGAATGCCCGCGCCGTCGGATGATCAAATGAGCGCGGTCGGCACCGGATGAGCTGAGCATCCGGGTCGCAGCCCCCAAGGGGTAGCTGTCTCCATAAACGGAATATGCGGGTATGAGTGCACATACCTGCCGCAAACCCTCAATCAGTGACGCCGGACCGGTGCGGTCCGGCGGGATGGAGCGATCGTGGCCCCCAGCAATGTGGCTTCCTCAACCACCGCAGCCCCCACCAACCACCAGGAGCTGCTCTCCTGGGTCGGCGAGATCGCCGAGCTCACCCAGCCGGACAGGGTGGTGTGGTGCGACGGCTCGGAGGCGGAGTACGAGCGACTGTGCGCGGAGCTCGTGGAGAAGGGGACCTTCAAACGCCTCGATCCGATCAAGCGGCCCAACTCGTACTACGCGGCCTCGGACCCCTCCGACGTGGCGCGCGTCGAGGACCGCACCTTCATATGCTCCGAGCGCGAGGAGGACGCGGGCCCGACCAACCACTGGAAGTCCCCCGCCGAGATGCGGGAGATCTTCACGGGGGAGCAGGGCATCTTCCGGGGCTCGATGCGCGGCCGGACCATGTACGTGGTGCCCTTCTGCATGGGCCCGCTCGGCTCGCCGCTGTCCGCGATCGGCGTCGAGATCACCGACTCCGCGTACGTCGCCGTCTCCATGCGCACCATGACCCGCATGGGCCAGGACGTCCTCGACGTCCTCGGTGACCAGGGCTTCTTCGTCAAGGCCGTGCACACCCTCGGCGCCCCGCTGGAGCCCGGCCAGGCCGATGTGCCGTGGCCGTGCAACTCCACCAAGTACATCTCCCACTTCCCCGAGACCCGCGAGATCTGGTCGTACGGCTCCGGCTACGGCGGCAACGCGCTGCTCGGCAAGAAGTGCTACGCCCTGCGCATCGCCTCCGTGATGGCCCGTGACGAGGGCTGGCTCGCCGAGCACATGCTGATCCTCAAGCTCACCCCGCCGCGCGGCGAGGCCAAGTACGTGGCCGCGGCCTTCCCGAGCGCGTGCGGCAAGACCAACCTCGCCATGCTGGAGCCGACCATCCCCGGCTGGACGGTCGAGACCATCGGCGACGACATCGCCTGGATGCGCTTCGGCGAGGACGGCCGGCTCTACGCGATCAACCCCGAGGCCGGCTTCTTCGGCGTCGCCCCCGGCACCGGCGAGCACACCAACGCCAACGCCATGAAGACCCTGTGGGGCAACTCGGTCTTCACCAACGTCGCGCTCACCGACGACGGCGACGTGTGGTGGGAGGGCATGACCGAGGAGGCGCCCGCCCACCTGACCGACTGGAAGGGCAACGACTGGACCCCCGAGTCCGGCACCCCCGCCGCCCACCCCAACGCCCGCTTCACCGTGCCCGCCGGGCAGTGCCCGATCATCGCGCCGGAGTGGGAGGACCCCAAGGGCGTGCCGATCTCGGCCATCCTCTTCGGCGGCCGCCGCGCCAGCGCCGTACCGCTGGTCACCGAGTCCTTCGACTGGCAGCACGGCGTCTTCCTCGGCGCCAACGTGGCCAGCGAGAAGACCGCCGCGGCCGAGGGCAAGGTCGGTGAGCTGCGCCGCGACCCGTTCGCCATGCTGCCGTTCTGCGGCTACAACATGGGCGACTACATGGCCCACTGGGTGAAGATCGGCAAGACCGCCGACCAGGCCAAGCTGCCCAAGATCTACTACGTCAACTGGTTCCGCAAGGACGCCGACGGCCGGTTCGTGTGGCCGGGCTTCGGCGAGAACAGCCGCGTGCTCAAGTGGATCGTCGACCGCCTCGACGGCAAGGCCGACGGCGTCGAGACCCCGATCGGCGTGCTGCCGACCCGCGAGGCGCTGGACACCGAGGGCCTGGACATCGACGACGCCGACCTCGACCTGCTGCTGACCGTCGACAAGGAGGTGTGGCGCGAGGAGGCGGCCCTGGTCCCCGACCACCTGCGCACCTTCGGCGACCACACCCCGCAGGAGATGTGGGACGAGCACCGCGCGCTCGTCGAGCGCCTCGGCTGAGGCGACGTCACCGCCCCGGCGGCACCGGCCGGCGGGGCGGTGGCGTCCGGGCGCGTGCTGACTTCCCGGTGCGAAGGGGACAGCGACACGCCGTGGCGTCGGCGTGTCGCTGTCTCACCTCCACCGCGAACTCCGGTGTTCGCAGCCCCGGACCGTCGACTCAGGCGCCGTTGGAGACGAGCTTCCTGATTCCGCGCAGGTCGGCGGCCGTGAACTTGCCGCCGTTGCTGTTGAGGTACCCGCCGTTCGGCGAGGTCATGACCGGCCTGTTCTCGTTCGGGCTGAACTTGGACGGGTCCGGGTGGTCCAGGCCCATCATGTGGCCCAGCTCATGGGTGACCGCGTTGAGGGTCATCGCGTGGGCCTTGGTCTTGTTCGAGCCGAACCAGGTGTTCTCCTTGCCCGTGCTGGTCCAGTACTCGGTGTCCATCTCGACGTATCCGCCCCAGGCGGCGTTGGTCTTGGTGTTGTAGCAGGGAAGGGCGCGCGACATGCCCTTCTTGCCGTCCAGCGGCCGGTACTTCAGGTGGAACATGATGTGGTGCTGTGGCCCGGCGCAGTACTTCTTGTTCTGGTAGTTCGTCCCGCCCTCGATCGTGGTGGACAGCACGAACTTGATTCCCGCGTTCTTCACCTCCGGCATGGCGTTGAGCTGCTGGACCGGGACCTTCAGATACGAGGTGAGCCAGCTCCGCGACTTCTGCGTCACGAAGGAGAGGGTGTAGGTGCTGTTGTGCGTCAGATTCGTGATGAAGTACGGCGAGCCGGACTCCAGCTTCCAGCCCGTGCCCTCGTTCGCCGCGCTCGCGGTCGAGGCGGTGGCGAAGACCGTCGCGAGGGCGGCGGCCAGCGCGACTCCCCCGAGTTTCTTCATGTGCTGCTCCCCGTTGTGCGGAGGCCCGCCAGTGTGCCGGGCCGATCGGATCCTAATGGGGCCCATCGGCGCGGTGTCCGGTGGCCCGGTGTCCGATGGCGTGGCCACCTGCGGCGCGTAGGAGGCCAGACATCCTGATCCGGGACCCGGGGGAGCTGAAGTGGCGCCGGCGTCGTCAGCCGGCGTGCGCGGCGAACGCCTGGTACGCGGGCTCGTCGAAGAGCACGAACCGGACCTCCTCGACGCCCGTGTCCGTGGCCCGCACCGTCTCCACCGCGATGCGGGCGGCGTCCTCCATCGGCCACCGGTAGACGCCGGTGGAGACGGCGGGGAACGCGACCGTCCTCGCGCCGAGTTCGTCCGCGACCCTCAGCGCCTCGCGGTAGCAGGAGGCGAGCAGCTCCGAGCGGTCCTCGGTGGCGGACCACACCGGCCCCACGGTGTGGATGACCCACCGCGCGGGCAGCCGCCCCGCCGTGGTGGCCACGGCCTGCCCGGTCGGCAGCCCCTTGCCGTAGCGCGAGGCCCGCAGCGCGCGGCACGCCTCCAGGATCTCGGGCCCGCCCCGGCGGTGGATGGCACCGTCCACGCCTCCGCCGCCGAGGAGGGAGGAATTGGCGGCGTTGACGATGGCGTCGGCGTGCTGCTCGGTGATGTCGCCGCGGACGAGGGTGATCGAGGTGGTCATACGGCTCATCTTCGGCGAACTACCGGCGGCTGGGGTTCAGCCGCCGATGCCGAGCGCCGCCGCGTGGCTCTCCAGGCGCTCGGCCGCGAGCGCCGTGGCCGTCGCGTCGCCGCGGGAGGTGGCGACGACCAGGGCGCGGCCGGCCAGGGTGTGGGCGCGCTGGTGGAGGGCGGCGATGTGGGCGGGGGTGGCGGAGGTCGTGGTGGGGGCCGCGCGGAGGGGGGCGCGGCCGGCGCGGAGGCGGGTGACCCGGTCGGCGAGGCGCTGGGCGGCGTCGTCGAGGGTGGGGGCCGGGGCGAGGGCGCGCAGCTCGTCGGTGACGGTCAGCAGCGCGGTGAGGTGGCCCGCGAGCTGGATGTCCAGCTCCTCCTCGCGCGAGCGGTGGGGGACGCCGGGGCCGGGCTCCGTCATGGTGTGGACCGACTTGGTGCGGATCGGTTCGTACATGGATGGCCTCCAAGGGATCTCAGGAGGCCATCCTAACTTAGACGCTGTCTAAAGTTGAGCTCTCGCTAATACTCGCCACTTCCGCCCGGCGCGACGGCGACCGATTCGTTCAAGACGGCCTCCGCGGGCGCTCGATAGCGTCGCGGCCATGGAAGCCATCGCCCGGCGAGGTCGTGCACAACCCGATGCGGGTGATCGCCGACGACACCGGCGGGTGCGAGGTGCTCTTCACGCTGCGCCGGCAGCCGGACATGAGCGATGAGCGATTCCAGCGCGACGCCGATATGGTGGCCGGCGACCTCGCCGCGCTCAAGCGGGTGATGGAGCGCGCATAGCGACCGGCCGGAGGAAGGGGCGCTGCCCGGCGTGATCGAGTTACGGCTGCTGACGGCGGACGACTGGCCCGTCTGGCGGGAGCTGCGGCTCGCCGCGCTCGCGGACGCGCCGTACGCGTTCGGGTCCCGGCTCGCGGACTGGCAGGGGGAGGGCGACCGCGAGGAGCGGTGGCGCGCCCGGCTGGAGATCCCCGGTTCGTACAACGTGGTGGCCGTCCTCGACGGGAAGGCCGTCGGGATGGCCAGCGGGGTGCCCGGCCCGCGCGCCGGCGTCGTCGAACTCATCTCCCTGTGGGTCGGCGCGGACGCGCGCGGGCGCGGCGTCGCCGATCGGCTGGTGCGGGCCGTGGAGGAGTGGGGCCTGCGGGCCGGGGCCGAGGTGCTGCGGCTGGGTGTGGCGCCGGGCAACGCGCGCGCGATCGCGTTCTACCGGCGGGTCGGGTTGACCGAGGCCGGTGAGGAGGAGGGGGAAGTCGCCATGGAGAAGGCGCTGCGGCCCGCCGACTGACCTTTGTGGTGAGTATGAGACAGCGACACGCCGTGACGTCGGCGTGTCGCTGTCTCATACTCACCGCAAACGCACCGCCGGGCGAGCGGCGGCGGGGGTGGCGGGTCAGTGCTGGGCGTAGCCCTCCAGGAACTTCCCGATCCGCGTCACCGCGTCCGCCAGGTCCTTCTTCGCCGGGAGGGTCACGATCCGGAAGTGGTCGGGCTCCGGCCAGTTGAAGCCTGTGCCGTGCACGATCATGATCTTCTCGGAGCGCAGCAGGTCAAGGACCATCTGCCGGTCGTCCTTGATCTTGTAGACCGAGGGGTCGAGCCGGGGGAACGCGTACAGCGCGCCCTTGGGCTTGACGCAGGACACCCCGGGGATGCGGGTCAGCAGCTCGTACGCCGTGTCGCGCTGCTCCAGCAGCCGGCCGCCGGGCAGCACCAGGTCGTTGATGGACTGGCGGCCGCCGAGGGCCGCGGCCACCGCGTGCTGGGCGGGCATGTTGGCGCACAGCCGCATGTTGGCGAGGATCGTCAGGCCCTCCAGATAGCTGGAGGCGTGGGCCTTGGGGCCGCAGATCGCGAGCCAGCCGCTGCGGTAGCCCGCGACCCGGTAGGCCTTGGAGAGCCCGTTGAAGGTCAGGGTCAGCAGGTCGGGGGCGACGGCCGCGGTGGGGGTGTGGGTCGCGCCGTCGTAGAGGATCTTGTCGTAGATCTCGTCGGAGCAGACGACCAGGTTGTGGCGGCGGGCGATCTCGGTGAGGCCGCGCAGCATCTCCTCGTCGTACACCGCGCCCGTGGGGTTGTTGGGGTTGATGATGACGAGGGCCTTGGTGCGGTCGGTGACCTTGCGCTCGATGTCGGCCAGGTCGGGCAGCCAGTCGGACTGCTCGTCGCAGCGGTAGTGCACGGCGGTGCCGCCGGAGAGCGAGACCGCGGCGGTCCACAGCGGGTAGTCGGGGGAGGGGACCAGGACCTCGTCCCCGTCGTCGAGCAGGCCCTGCATCGCCATCTGGATCAGCTCGGAGACGCCGTTGCCCAGGTAGACGTCCTCGACGTCCAGGTCGATGCCCTTGGTCTGGTAGTGCTGCATCACCGCGCGCCGGGCGGACAGCAGCCCCTTGGCGTCGCCGTAGCCGTGGGCGCCGCCGAGGTTGCGCAGCATGTCCTCCAGGATCTCCGGCGGGCACTCGAAGCCGAAGGTCGCGGGGTTGCCGGTGTTGAGCTTGAGGATGCGGTGACCGGCAGCCTCCAGCCGCATCGCCTCCTCGAGTACCGGGCCCCGGATCTCGTAGCCGACGTTGGCGAGCTTCGCGGACTGGATCACCTGCATGTCGGCCACCTTACGGCGGCGCAACCGGGACCGCTCGGTGTTCTTCGCCACGTGGACGGTGTAAGGGGGCGTCTTTGGGCGGACGGGACATGTCCGCGCGCCGGGTAACGAGTCTGTTTCCGGGGTGAATTTCCGCGTCCGGAGGGTTGGCCCGGGCGGGGCGGCTGGCTATCGTTCACGCACTTCAACGAATCGTTCCGCTGAACGAATAGCGGAGAAGGGTGGCCGGCCCATGCCCGACACCTCACCCCGACACGCCCCGGGGGCGGCGGCGATACCGCGCCGGTCGGTGCTCGCCGCCGCGGCCGCGGGCGGCGCCGCGCTCGGCGCGTCATGGCTGCTCACCGGCTGCTCCGGCGCGGCCTCCGCCTCCCCCGCCGACGCCCTCCCCAGCGGCGCCCCCGCCGGCCGCCCCGACCGCGGCGGCACCCTGCGCATCGCCCGGCCGCCCGCCTCCGACGCCGAGACCCTCGACCCGGCGAGCTCCCTGTCCGCGTACGAATACCTGGGCGCCCTCTACAACCGGCTGGTGCGGATCGGCCCCGACGGCACCCTCGCCCCCGACCTCGCCGAGTCCTGGGAGCCCGACAAGGAGGCCCGCACCTGGACCTTCCGGCTGCGCCGCGGCGTCACCTTCCACGACGGCCGCGCCTTCACCTCCGCCGACGCCGCCTACACCCTGCGCCACATCCTGGACCCGAAGACCGGCTCCCCGCAGGCCGGCGTGCTCGCCCCGCTGGTGGACCCCAAGCGGCTGCGCACCCCGGACGCGCACACCCTGGTCGTCCCGCTGAAGAGCCCGAACGCCGAGTTCCCGAGCCTGCTGACCAACTACAACTGCTACGTCGTCCCCGACGGCAGCGCCGCCTCCATCGGCCGCACCGGCATCGGCACCGGCCCCTTCAAGCTGGTCTCCTTCACCGCCGCCGGGCCCGGCCGGATCGCCGCGTACGAGGACCACTGGGCCGGCCGCCCCGTCCTGGACGCGATCGACTTCTACTCCGTCGCCGACATGCAGGCCCGCTCCAACGCCCTGCTGGCCGGCCAGGTCGATCTGCTCTCCCAGACCAACCTGGACTTCGCCACCGCCCGCGTGGTCGCCAACTCCGACCGCGCCACCCTCGCCCGGGTCAGGAACGCCCAGTGGTACGTGCTGCCGATGCTCACCACCGAGAAGCCCTTCACGGACGTGCGGGTGCGGCAGGCCATGAAGCTCGCCTACGACCCCGAGCACGTGCTGAAGGTCGCCCTCCAGGGCGCGGGCACCGCCGGCTGGGACAACCCCGTGCCGCCCGGCACCCCGGGACACCTCGCCGCCCACCCGGCGCACGACCCCGACAAGGCCCGCCACCTGCTGAAGCGCGCGGGGTACGAGCGGCTCGCGGTCGACCTCTACACCTCCGCCTACGACCCGATCTTCACGCCGATGGCCCTCGCCTACCAGGAGTCCGCCCGGCGGGCCGGCATCCGGATCCGGGTCAGGACGGCGGCCGCCGACTCGTACTACACCCAGATCTGGATGAAGAAGCCGCTGATGGCCACCTACTGGTACACCGGCCGCCCCGTCGACCAGCTCCTCAACCAGGTCTTCCGGGGCGGCTCCTCGTACAACGAGACCGCCTGGGCGGACAAGGACTTCGACGCCCTGCTGGACCGGGCCCGCCGGGAGACCGACGACGGGCGGCGCCGCGAGCTCTACCAGCAGGCGCAGAGCGCGGTGGTCGAGCGGGGCGGGGCGATCACCCCCATGTTCGCCGACCGGCTCGTCGGCATTTCCCGCAAGGTGCGCGGCTACGCCGAGCACGGCTTCGAGTTCGACTACCTCGGCATCGGGCTGAAGGGGGCGTGAGGGGCGTGCTCTCCTTCCTGCTGCGCCGCGTCGTGGCCGCCCTCGGCACGCTGGTGCTCTCCTCCGTCCTGGTCTTCCTGGCCGTCCAGGCCCTGCCCGGCGATGTCGCCACCCAGGTGCTCGGCAAGGACGCCACCCCCTCGGCCGTCGCCGCGCTGCGCGACAGGCTCCACCTCGACCGGCCCGCCTGGGAGCGCTACGCCGAGTGGGTGAACGGCGCACTCCACGGCGACTTCGGCACCTCCCTGGTGAGCGGCAAGCCGGTGGGCGGCGAGGTCGGCCAGTACCTCGGCAACTCCGCGCTGATCGCCCTCGTCACCGTCCTGTTCGCGGTCACCGGCTCGCTCGTGCTGGGCGTCCTCGCCGGCCTCTACCGCGACCGCTGGCCCGACCACCTCATCTCCACCGTCAGCCTGATCGGGATGAGCGTCCCCGAGTTCGTGGTGGCCACCGTGCTGGTGCTGCTCTTCTCCATCGCCGTGCCCGTCCTGCCCGCCGTCGTGCTCTACGGGCCCGAGGCGACCGTCGGCCAACTGCTCCCCGCCGTCTGGCTGCCCGCCGCCTCGCTCGCGATCGTCATGGCCGCGTACATCGTGCGGATGGCCCGTACCTCGGTCATCGACGTCATGGCCGGCGAGTACGTCACCACCGCCCGGCTCAAGGGCCTGTCCACCTGGCGCGTGGTCACCCGCCACGCCCTGCCCAGCGCCCTGCTGCCCACCCTCCACGTCATCGCGCTCAACGTGGCGTGGCTGGTCGGCGGCGTGGCCGTCGTCGAGAACGTCTTCAACTACCCCGGCATCGGCAAGCTGATGCTCTCCTCCGTGCAGAACCGCGACCTGCCCGTCATCCAGGCCATCGCGCTGATCAGCGCCGTCGTCTACGTCTGCTGCAACCTGGCCGCCGACCTCGGCGCCATGGCCCTCAACCCCAAGCTCAGGACCCGAGGAGGGCGGACCCGATGAGCACCCTGGAGATCCCCGACGCTGCCGTTCCGGTCGAACCGCCCGCCGTCCGGCCGGGCTTCGCCGCCCGCACCTGGCGCACCGTACGCTCCTCCCGCGCCGCGACCATCGGCCTCGCCATCGTCGCCGTGCACGTCCTGATCGCGCTGCTCGCACCCGTGCTCACCCCGTACGCGCCCACCGTCGGCGACGCCTCCCACGCCCTGCTCGGCCCCGGCGCCGACCACTGGGCCGGCACCGACAGCTACGGCCGCGACGTGCTGGCCCGCGTGCTGTACGGCGGGCGGTACGCGCTCGGCGTCTCGGTCGCCGCCACCGTGCTGACCCTCGCGCTGGGCACCGTGCTCGGCTGCGCGGCCGCGCTGCGCGGCGGCTGGCTGGACGACGTGCTGATGCGGGTCCTGGACGCCGTGCTGGCCGTCCCCTCGATCCTCGCCCTGCTGGTCGTCGTCACCGCGCTCGGCACCGGGCCCGCGGTCATCGTGCTCGCCGTCGCCGTCGTCTACGTCCCGCAGGTCGTGCGGGTCGTGCGCGGCGCCGCGCTGGCCGTCGTGCCCGCCGACTACGTCACCGCCGCCCGCGCCCGCGGCGAGGGCACCTGGTCGATCCTGCGGCGCGAGGTGCTGCCCAACATCACCGACGTGGTGTGCGTGGAGTTCGCGATGCGCGCCTCGTGGGTGGTGCTGCTGATCAGCTCCCTGTCGTTCCTCGGCTTCGGCGCCAACCCGCCCACCCCCGACTGGGGGCTGATGGTCGCCGAGAACCGCACCGCCATCACCGTCGTGCCCATGGCGAGCCTGGCGCCCATCATCGCCCTGGCCACGCTCGTGGTCGGGCTCAACCTCGCGGCCGACGGCCTGTCCAAGGCGTGGGGCGTGGACCGGATCCGGGAGGGCTCCTGATGACCGCCATCGTCTCCGTGGCGGGGCTGTCCGTCGCCTACCGCTCCGGCGGCCGGGACGTGCCCGTCGTCCACGAGGTCGGCTTCGAGCTGCGCCCCGGCCACACCCTCGCCCTGGTCGGCGAGTCCGGCAGCGGCAAGTCGACCGTCGCCGCGACCCTGCTCGGGCATCTGCGGCACGGCTCGCGGATCACCGCGGGCACCGTGCGCGTCGACGGCGCGGACGTCTTCGCGCTGCCGCCCCGGGAGCTGCGGCGGCTGCGCGGCGGCACGGTCGCCATGGTCGCGCAGAACGCCGGACACGCGCTCACCCCCTCCATGCGGGTCGGGCGGCAGATCGCCGAGGCGCTGCGCGGCGACGCGGCGGCCGGCCCCGCCGCCGTCACCGACCTCCTCGACCAGGTGCGCCTGCCGCGCCCCGCCGAACTCGCCCGCCGCTACCCGCACGAGCTCTCCGGCGGACAGCAGCAGCGTGTCGCCATCGCCATGGCCATCGCCGCCCGCCCCAAGGTCCTCGTCCTCGACGAGCCCACCACCGGCCTCGACGTCATCACCCAGCGCGGCGTCCTGGACCTGCTCGCCGCGCTGCGCGAGGAACTCGGCCTGGCCGCCGTCCTGGTCAGCCACGACCTGGGCGTCGTCGCCCACATGGCCGACGAGGTCACCGTGTTGCGCGCCGGGCGGGTCGTCGAGACGGCCCCCACCCGCCGCCTGTTCACCGCGCCCGCCCACCCCTACACCCGGCGGCTGCTGGCCAGCGTGCCCCGGCTGTCCGACGCCGGGCTCGCCGTCGTCGCCGACGACGGCAGCCGCGAGATCCGGCCCAGGGCCCAGGTGCCCGCCGACGCCCCCGAGGCCGTCGCCGTCCGCGACGTCACCATCGACTACGGGGCCAGCCGCGCCGTCCACGGCGTGTCGTTCCGGGTGCGGCGCGGCGAGGTGCTGGCGCTGGTCGGCGAGTCGGGCAGCGGCAAGTCCACGCTCGCCTGGTCGCTGGCGGGCCTCCGGGCGCCCTCGGGCGGCACGATGACCGCGACCGGCGCCGAGGGGGGTTCCGGCGGGGGCGCCGGGGCCGACGGCGACCTGGCCCGCCCGGCGCGCAAGCGGCCGCTCGCCCTGCGCCGGAAGGTCCAGCTCGTCTTCCAGAACGCCGACACCTCCCTCAACCCCCGGCGTTCGGTGGGCGACGCGGTACGGCGGCCCCTGCGCTTCTTCGGCACGGCCGGCTCCCGCACCGAGGCCGCCGCCCGCGCCCGGCGGCTCATCGCCGACGTACGCCTCGACCCGGCCTTCGCCGACCGGCTGCCCGCCCAGCTCTCGGGCGGGCAGCGGCAGCGGATCGGGATCGCCCGGGCGCTGGCCGGCGAACCGGACGTGCTCATCGCCGACGAGATCACCACCGCCCTCGACGTCTCCGTCCAGGCCGAGGTGCTGCGCCTGCTGGACGACCTGCGCCGGGAACGTGAGCTGGCCTGCCTGTTCATCAGCCACGACCTGGCCGTGGTGCGCGGCATCGCCGACCGGGTCGTGGTGCTGCGGCACGGCGTGGTGGTCGAGGAGGGCCCCACCGAGGCGGTCTTCGCGGCCCCCGGCCACCCGTACACCCGGCGGCTCATGGCCGCCGCGCTGGAGCCCGACCCGGATCCCGCCCCCGACCCGGATCCCGCCCCCGACCCGGATCCCGGCCCCGACGCGGACCCCGGTCCCGGCACGGACGCCGAACCCGACCCTGAGCCGTCCGAGGCGGCCGACGACTGGCAGGACGCGGCCGAGCCGCATGACACCTGGACCGACCTGGGCGGCGGCCACCGCGTCCGCCGCTGGAGCCCACGAGTGAGGAGCGTCAACCCGTGAGGTACCGCGAGCGGTTCGACCGCGAGGTGCGGGTGGAGGACGTCTGGATCCCCACCCGCGACGGGACCCGGCTGCACGCGCGGATCTGGCGCCCCGCCGACGCCACCGCCGACCCCGTGCCCGCCCTGCTGGAGTACCTGCCGTACCGCAAGGGCGACTGGACCGCCCCGCGCGACGCCCAGCGCCACCCCTGGTACGCCGGGCACGGCTACGCCTCCGTACGGGTCGATCTGCGCGGCAGCGGGGACTCCGAGGGCGTGATGCTCGACGAGTACACCGAGACCGAACTCGCCGACGGCGTCGACGTCGTGGAGTGGCTGGCCGCCCAGCCGTGGTGCACGGGCAAGGTCGGCATGTTCGGCATCTCCTGGGGCGGGTTCAACTCCCTCCAGATCGCCGCCCTGCGCCCCGAGCCGCTGAAGGCGATCGTCACCGTCTGCTCCACCGACGACCGCTACGACAACGACGTCCACTACACCGGCGGCGCCGTCCTCGGCATCGACATGCTCGCCTGGGCCGGCACCATGCTCGCCTTCACCGCCCGCCCGCCGGACCCGGCCACCGTGGGCGAGGACCGCTGGCTGCCCATGTGGCGGGAGCGGCTCGGGGCGCTGGAGCCGTATCTGCACACCTGGCTCGCCCACCAGGAGCGGGACGACTACTGGCGGCACGGCAGCGTGTGCGAGGACTACGGCGCCATCGACGCCGCGGTCCTCGCGGTCGGCGGCTGGGCCGACCCGTACCGGGACACCGTGCTGCGGCTGGTCGAGCACCTCGACGCGCCCGTACGGGGGCTGATCGGGCCCTGGTCCCACCAGTACCCCGACCGGGGCCTGCCGCCGGGCCCCTCGATCGGCTTCCTCCAGGAGACGCTGCGCTGGTGGGACCACTGGCTCAAGGGCGTCGACACCGGGGTCATGAAGGACCCCGCCCTGCGCTCCTGGATCAACGACCCCGTGCCGCCCGCGACCCACTACTCCACCATGCCCGGCCGCTGGGTCGCCGACGACGCCTGGCCCTCCCCGGCCGTGACCTGGGACGAGCGGCCCCTGGGCGGCCCCGGCGCGGGGCCCGCGGTGGTCCGCTCCCCGCTGCACACCGGCGTCGACGCGGGCCGCTTCTTCCCCTTCGGCAACGCCACCGACCTGCCGCCCGACCAGCGTGAGGAGGACGGCCGCTCGGTCTGCTTCGACTCCGCGCCGCTGACCGGGCGCGTGGAGATCCTGGGCCGCCCCCGGGTACGGCTGCGCCTGGACAGCGCCACCCCCCGGGCGCACGTCATCGCGCGCGTCTGCGACGTCGCCCCCGACGGCTCCTCCACGCTGGTCAGCCGGGGCGTGCTCAACCTGCTGTCCCGGCACGGCCGGGACCGGGCCGTGGAGTGGCGGCCCGGCACGTACGAGGACGTCGAGGTCGAACTGACCGCCACCGGCTACGCCTTCCCGCCCGGCCACCGCGTCCGCGTCGCCCTGTCCGACCAGTACTGGCCGTGGGTGTGGCCGCACGGCGAGCGCGGCGCCCTGACCGTCCTGCCCGCCGACAGCGCCCTGCTGCTGCCCGTACGGGACCCCGGCGCCGACGCCGGCCGCCCGCCGGTCGCCTTCGAGGAGCCGGAACAGGCCCCGCCGCTCCCCGTGATCAGCGAGCCGCCCGCCAGGCCCCGGCCCGAACGGATCGTGCGGCACGACGTGGCCACGGGCGAGTGGACCCTGGAGGTGGACCCCAACTACGGCGGCTCCCGCACCTACCCGGACGGCCTGCGCTACGAGGAGAGCGCCCTGGAGACGTACCGGATCCGCGGCACCGACCCGCTGTCGGCCGTGGCAAGCTCCCAGTGGACCATCCGGCTGCGGCGCGGCGACTGGGACGCCACCGTGGTGACCACCACCGAACTCCGCGCCATCGCCACGGAGTTCATCATGGACAGCGGCCTCGAAGCACGGGCGAACGGAGAGACAGTGGCCAAGCGCACCTGGCACCACACCACCCCCAGGACCTCGGCATGACGACGTCCGTGCCCGACCGGCCCGACCGACCCGGCCGCCGGCCCAAGGCGCCCCGCCGGGCCGTCGCAGCCTCCGAACGCACCCGGCAGCCCACCGAGGTGCGCCGCCGGCTGATCGTGGAGGCCGCCGTCCCGCTCATCGTCGAACGCGGCTCGGCGGCGGTCGGCGTGCGCGACGTGGCGGCCGCGGCGGGCGTCTCGGTCGGCACCGTCACCTACCACTTCGACAGCGTCCAGGAAGTCCTCTCCGAGGCGATGGTGCTGCACATCGAGCGCTACTACGCGGCGCTCAGCGAGGCCGCCGACCGGGCCACCAGCGGCGCCGAGGGCCTGCGGCTGCTCATCGACGCCCTGTTCACCGACGACACCGACCGGCACTGGCGCATGTGGTTCGACTACTGGCACGCGGGCGACCGCGACCAGGCCTTCGCCCGCGGCCAGGCCGAGCGCTACGCCAGCTGGCACGGCGAGATCCGCTCCCTCGTCGAACGCGGCGTCGCCGAGGGCGACTTCCGCACCGTCGACCCGGCCGACTTCGCCGTCCGCTTCGCCGCCCTCGCCGACGGCCTGGCCCTGCAACGGCTGCGCCAGGCCCCGCCGCTGACCACCGAGGCCGCCCGCGCCCACCTCTACCGGCTGGTGGAGGTGGAGCTGGCGGCGGCGGCGGGCTGACGCCGCACCGAGCGCCCCGCCAGGACGTCCGTGCGCCGCCCGTCCTCGATGACGAAACGGCCGTCGATCAGGACGTGCGGGATCCCCGTCGGCAGGGTGCGCGGGGCCTCGAAGGTGGAGCCCGCGGCGACCGTGTCCGGGTCGAAGAGGACCAGGTCGGCGCGGTATCCCTCGCGGACCAGGCCCCGGTCGGGGAGGCGGAGTCGGGCCGCGGGCCGGGCGGTGAGGTGGGCCACGCACTCCTCCAGCGACAGCACGCCCAGCTCGCGGACGTAGCGGCCCAGGTAGTGGGGGAAGGTCCCGTACGCGCGCGGGTGCGGCTTGGCGCCCTGGAGGAGGCCGTCGCTGCCGCCGGTGTGCACCGGGTGCTTCATGATCGCCCGCACGTTGTCCTCGTGCCCCACGTGCTGGAGGATCGTCGAGCCGAGCCGGTCCTCCAGCAGCAGCCGGCGCGCGGTGTCCCACGGTGCCTCGCCGCGCTCGCGCGCCGACCGGGCGACCGTCTTGCCGACGTACGGGGCCAGGGCCGGATCGGCGACCCCGGAGATCTCGATGGTGTCCCACTCGATGGGCACGCCATGGCAGCCGTCCGCGCTCTCCACCTCCATGACGTGCCGGATCCGCTCGGCGGTCGGCTCGTCCCGCAGCCGCTCCAGGACGGCATCGGGCCCGCCCTCGGCGGCCCAGCTCGGCAGCATCGCGGCGAGCGTGGTGGAGCCGGGGAGATAGGGGTAGGTGTCCAGGGTGATGTCGGCGCCCTCCGCCAGCGCCCGGTCGAGCAGCGCCAGCAGCTCGGCCGCCCGGCCCTTGTTCACGCCGAAGTTCATGGTCGCGTGCGCCAGGTGCAGCGCGCAGCCCGCCTCACGGGCGAGGGCCACCATCTCCTCGTACGCCCGGAGGGCGCCCGCGCCGTACGAGCGGTGGTGCGGGCAGTAGTAGCCGCCGTACGCCGCGACGACGCGGCACAGCTCGGTCAGCTCGGCGTCGGACGCGTACATCCCGGGCGTGTACGTCAGCCCCGACGACAGCCCCACCGCCCCCTCCTCGAGACCCTCCGCGACCAGCCGCTTCATCCGCTCGACCTCGTCCGGGGCGGCCTCCCGGTCCGCCCAGCCGACCGCGAGCATGCGGACGGTGCCCTGGGGGATCAGATACGCGGCGTTGACCGCGATGCCCTGCCCGTCGAAGCCGTGGTCGAGGCGGTCCAGATACCCGCCCACGCTGCGCCAGTCGAAGTCGATGTCGGAGCCGTCGCCGTTCCAGCCGGTGATGGCCGTGCGGACCTCGGCGAGGGTGCGGTCGTCGACGGGCGCGTACGACAGCCCGTCCTGGCCGATCACCTCCAGGGTCACCCCCTGCGCGACCTTGGCCGAGTGGTCGGGGTCGCGCAGCAGGGCGAGGTCGCTGTGCGCGTGCATGTCGATGAACCCGGGCGCCAGCGCGAGCCCGTCGGCCTCCACCACCCGCCGTCCCGCCGGCCGCGCGCCGGCCCCCTCCGGCACGATGGCGGCGATCCGCCCGCCGTCGATGCCGACGTCCGCGCGGTAGCGGTCGCCGCCGCTGCCGTCGACGACCCGCGCGTCGCGGATGACCAGGTCCATGTGCGCTGCCTCTCGCTCAGTGGTCTCAGAAGCCTCGGTGGTCTCAGAAGCCTCAGTGGTCTCAGAAGAACGTGCGGATGTAGTCCGTGACCGTGCCGTCCGCCTCGGCCACGGGGATCAGCTGCCACTTGTCGAAGCTCGTGCACGGGTGGGACAGGCCGAGGCCCACCCAGTCGCCGACCTCCAGGCGCGTGCCCTCCTCGACCGCGAGCCAGGCGTGCTGGTCGGACAGCCCGGTGACGGTGAGTCCGGTGGCGGGGCGCTCGGTGCCGTCGAGGGAGCGGATGACCTGCGCCTCGGGGAGGTCGAGGTCGTACGCCGCGTCGCGCTTGCCCGCGTTGAGGAACGCCTGGCCCGGTTCGGGGCGGGAGACGACCTGGGCCCACAGGCGGAAGGCGGGGCGCAGGGTGCCCTCCTGGGGGACGCGGTTGAAGGGGGTGACCTGGCGGTAGCGGCCGTCGTCGTGGGACACGTACGCGCCGGAGCGCAGCAGCTTCAGCACCGGGCCGGACAGCTCGGGCAGCTCTGCGAAGACGTCCGCGACCGCGTCGAACCACGCGCTGCCGCCCGCGCTGACCACGATCTCGTCCGCCTCCGCGAACCGGCCCTCCCGGTCGAAGGCGACGGCCAGCGCGGTGAGCCGGCGCAGCCACGCCCGGACCCGCTCGCCGTCCGGCTCCGGCACCTCGCCCTCGTAGCCGGCGACGCCGACGAGGCGCAGGGTCCCGGTGGCCGCGACCGCGTCGGCGACGGCCGCGCAGTCGGCTTCCGTGCGGGCGCCGGTCCGCGCGCCGGGCCCGGCGCCGAGTTCGACGACCACGTCGACCGGGCGGCGGGCGCCCGCCTCCCGCAGGGCCGCGTCCATCAGCTCGACGCCGCGCGGGGAGTCGACGTACGCGATGAAGCGGAAGCCGGGGTCGGCGTCCAACTCCCCGGCGAGCCAGTGGAGGGCGGCGGCGTCCACGACCTCGTTGGCCAGGAAGATCCGCTGGATGCCGAAGGCGCGGTACAGGCGCACCTGGGTGGGCACGGCGGCGGTGATGCCCCAGGCGCCACGGTCGAGTTGGCGCTCGAAGAGCTGGGGGGCGAGGGAGGTCTTGCCGTGCGGGGCGAAGGCCAGGCCGTGGGCGGCGGCGTAGCGCTCCAGGGCGGCGAGGTTGTGCTCCAGGGCCTCGGCGGACAGCACCAGCACGGGGGTGGTGAACCCGCCGGTGAACAGGGAGCGGCGCTCGGCCGCCAGCTCGCCGACCGTACGGCCTTCGGCGCTCGGGGGCAGGCCCTTGAAGCGGTGGTCGACGCGCTCGCGGGCGAGGCGGGCGACGGGGGAGTCGGGCGTGGCGGGCGTGCCGGCGGCGGGGTCGGCGGCCGTTTCGGCGGGGCGGTCGGCGGCGGAGTCGGCGGCCATGGAGCCTCCCAATGAGCATCGGGGTTGCAACATGTGCAACGTTCATTGCGTATAACGCTTAGCGCTGTCTAACATCCCGCCAAGCACCCGGTCAACGGTGTGCGCCACACCCCCGACGCCCCAGCGAGGAGCGAGTACGTCGTGTCCGCAGCCCCCCATGCCGACGACGCCCGTGACGTCGACGTCGTGTGCCTCGGCGAGTCGATGGTCACCTTCGTGCCCTCCTGCCCCGGCCGCCTCGCCGACGTACCGGCGTTCTCTCGCGGGATCGGCGGCGCGGAGTCCAACGTCGCGTGCACGCTCGCGCGGGTCGGACACACCGCCCGGTGGATCAGCCGGGTCGGCGCGGACGGCTTCGGCGACCACCTCGTCGCGGAGATCGCCGCCGCCGGCGTGGACGTCTCGTACGTGCGGCGCGACCCGGACCGCCCCACCGGCGTCTACTTCCGTACGGCGGGGGAGCGGGCGCTCGGCGAGACGGACGGAGGGGACGGCAGGGGTGAAGGGGGCGGAGAGGAGCTGTCCGAGGTCGTCTACTACCGGGCCGGGTCCGCCGCCGCGGCCATGTCCCCGGACCTGGTGCCCCGGGAACAGACCTGGTCGGGCCGCGTCCTCCACCTCACCGGGATCACCGCCGCCCTCTCCGACGGCTGCCGCGCCCTGCTGCGGGAGCTCACCGCCCGCGCGCCCGGCCGTCCCCTCGTCTCGTTCGACGTCAACTACCGCACCGCCCTGTGGCGCGGCGGCGGCGCGGGGCGCCTGCTGGACCTCGCCCGCGGCTGCGACCTGGTCTTCGTCGGCGAGGACGAGGCCGGGGCCGCCTGGGGGCTGCACGGCGCGGCGGCGATCCGGGCGGCCCTGCCCGAGCCCGAGGTGCTGGTCGTGAAGCAGGGGAGCGCGGGTGCCACCGCGTACGCCCGGCGGTCCGCCGGCGGCGACGAGGTCACCTGCGAACCGGCCCCCCGGGTCGAGGTGGTCGCGGCCGTGGGCGCGGGGGACGCCTTCGCCGCCGGGTTCCTGTCCGGCACCCTGCGCGGCCTGCCCGTCGCGGAGCGGCTGCGCCACGGCCACCTGATGGCGGCCGCCGCCCTCACCGTCCCCGGCGACCTGGGCGCCCCGCCCGCGCGCGAGCACGCCGACGGGCTGGTCGCGCTCGACGCCGGGGCGTGGGGCACACTGCGACTCGCCCCCGGCTGGACGGACGCCGGACCCGTGAGCGCGGAGGTAGCCACCCCATGAGCCAGACCGTCGACCGAGCGCTGACCATCCTGCCGCTGCTGGCGGAGGGCCCGGCCAACCTGGAGCAGGTGGCCACCCGGCTGGGCGTGCACAAGACGACCGCGCTGCGGCTGCTGCGCACCCTGCACGAGCACGGCATGGTCTACCGCCAGCAGGACCAGCGCTACCGGCTCGGGGCGCGCCTCTTCGCGCTCGCGCAGCAGGCCGTGGAGAACCTGGACGTGCGCGAGATCGCCCACCCGTATCTCGTCGAGCTCAACGAGCGCTGCGGGCACACCGTCCACCTCGCCGTGTACGAGGAGAACGAGGTGCTCTACATCGACAAGGTGGAGAGCCGCTACCCGGTCCGGATGTACTCGCGGATCGGCAAACCCGTGGCGATCACCGTGGCCGCGGTCGCCAAGGTGCTGCTGGCCGACCTGCCGGAGGCGGAGCGGCGGGCGGTCGCCGAGAAGCTGCGCTACCCCGCCTACACCCCGCGCTCCACCCCGAACGCCGCCGCCTTCCTCAAGGAGCTGGCGACCGTGCGGGAGCAGGGCTGGGCCACCGACCTCGGCGGCCACGAGGAGTCGATCAACTGCGTCGGGGCACCCATCCGGGGAGCGGACGGGCGGGTGGTCGCGGCCTGTTCGGTCTCCGCGCCGAACGTCGTGGTCAGCGCCGGGGAACTCCTCGCGCTGCTGCCCGAGGTGCGGCGCACGGCGGACGCGATCAGCCACGAGTACTCCGGTGGCGGCCCGCTCGGCGAACGGGCCGCCACCGCACCGGACCCCGTCGAACCCCATCCCGAACCAACCGACAGCCGAACCGAGGAAAGCACCCCATGAGCGAGAAGCTTCAGAAGACCGCGATCACCCCGGACACCCACACCACGCCGCCCGCCAAGTTCTCGCACGGCGTCAGGAAGGGCAACATCCTCCAGGTCGCCGGGCAGGTCGGCTTCGGCCCCGCGGTCCCGGGCCAGGCGCCCGCCCCCGTCGGGCCCGGCCTGCGCGAGCAGACGCTCCAGACGCTGCGCAATGTGCAGGCCGTCCTGGAGAAGGGCGGGGCGAGCTGGGAGGACGTGGTGATGGTGCGCGTCTACCTCACCGACACCGGCCACTTCGCCGAGTTCAACGAGATCTACAACGAGTTCTTCGCGGACCTGAAGGAGGCCCCGGCGGCCCGGACCACCGTCTACGTCGGCCTTCCGGCCGGGCTGCTGGTCGAGATCGACGCGCTCGCCGTCCTCGGCTGACGCCCCCGGCGCGCGCCACACCTCGTACGGCGCCGGGCGCGCCGTACGAGCCGCGGCGGGCGGGACACCCCCGACCCGCCCGCCGCACCCCACCCTCCCCTTCCCCTCCCCTCCCCTCCCTCGCCCCTCCGCACAGTCGTCGGACACAGCGCTCTGAACCCCCGCCGCCATCCCCGTTCCCCCCGCGCACGCGGCCCCCCGCCGTGCGGCGCCACCCCCTACCCGGAAACCGGAGTTCCCCATGCTGCTCGCGGCCGCCCCCGCTGCCGAGACCCCACCCCACACCGGTGGTCTCCTCGCGATCATCGACGGCACCGCCGGTCTGCTGACCGTCGCCGCCCTCGGGATCGCGCTGCTGCTCTTCCTCATCATCAAGGCGCGGCTCCAGCCCTTCGTGGCCCTGCTGGCCGTGTCCATCGCGGTGGGCCTGGCCGCCGGCCTGTCGGTCACCGAACTCTTCGGCACGGTCCAGCGGTCCGACGCCGTCTCGCTCATCGAGTCCGGCATGGGCGGCATCCTCGGCCACATAGCCATCATCATCGGCCTGGGCACCATGCTCGGCGCGATCCTCGAAGTCTCCGGCGGCGCCGAGGCGTTGAGCTCCCGGCTGCTCGGCCTCTTCGGCGAGAAGCGCGCCCCGCTCGCGATGGGCCTGACCGGTCTGATCTTCGGCATACCCGTCTTCTTCGACGTCGGCATCTTCGTCCTGGCGCCGATCGTCTACGCGGCGGCCAAGCGCAGCGGCAAGTCGATCGTGCTGTACGCGATGCCGCTGCTGGCCGGCCTGTCCATGACCCACGCCTTCCTGCCCCCGCACCCCGGCCCGGTGGCCGCGGCCGGACTGCTCCACGTCGACCTGGGCTGGGTCATCCTGATGGGCATCCTCGTCGGCGTCCCCTCCGTGCTCGCCGCCTGGGCGTACGCCGCGTGGATCGGCAACCGCCTCTTCGTCCCCGTCCCGCAGGACATGGTCGAGGCGGCCGAGGAGGCCAAGCAGGCCGTCGCCGCCGAACAGCGCGCGGCGGGCACCACCCCGGCGGAGCGGCCGGTGCCGGTCGGCACCGTCCTCGCCATCATCGGCACCCCGCTGGTCCTCATCCTCTGCGCGACGTTCTCCTCCATCGCCCTGGACCCCAGCACCGGCCGCTCGGTGATCGAGTTCTTCGGCCACCCCTTCGTGGCACTGACCATCGCCCTGCTGCTCGCCTACTACCTGCTGGGCATCCGCCGCGGCTGGTCCCGCAAGTCCCTGGAGACCGTCTCCACCGCCTCCCTCAAGCCGATCGGCAACATCCTGCTGGTCGTCGGCGCGGGCGGGGTCTTCGGCGCCGTCCTCAAGGGCAGCGGGGTGGCCCAGGCCCTCGCCGACGCCTTCGACAGCGCGGGCCTTCCGGTCATCCTGCTGGCCTGGCTGATCTCGGTGGTGCTGCGCGTCGCACAGGGCTCGGCGACGGTCGCGATCGTCACCACGGCGGGCATCGTCTCCCCGATGCTGACCGAGGGCCACTACTCGCAGGCCCACCTGGCGCTCGTCATCATGGCCATCTCGGCGGGCTCGATCTTCGCCTCGCACGTCAACGACGGCGGCTTCTGGATGGTCGCCAAGTACTTCGGCATCTCGGAGCGCGACACGCTCAAGTCATGGACGGTGCTGGAGTCGGTGCTGTCGGTGGCGGGTTTCGTGGTCGCGGGGCTGCTGAGCCTGGTGATCTAGTACCGGCGGAACAAGCGGGCCGGCGTGCGACATTGGAACAGGCATGACCAATGATCAGCGTACGATCACCAACCCGCCGGCCCTCCACGACCCGACACCGTTCGGCTACAGTCACGCCGTCTCGGCACCTGGTGAACTCGTCTTCATCGGCGGCCAGTACGCCTCCGACGCCACCGGCGCTCCCGTCCCCGGTGACTTCGCCACCCAGGTGGACCTGGCCTTCGACCGGCTGCGGTCGGCGCTGGAGGGGGTCGGCCTCCGGTACGAGCACGTGGTCCGCCTCGGCACCTTCATCGTCGACCACGACCTCGAGAAGCTGGAGATCCTCGGCAAGGCGCTGCACGCCCGCTTCGGCGACAGGCTGCCGGCCCAGACACTGAGCGGTGTGGCCTCGCTCGCGCTGCCGGGGATGCTGTTCGAGGTGGACGCGGTGGCGGTGCGGCCGTAGGCGCACCGTCCGCGGGCGGCCGTCCCGGCGGATTCCCCGCCGGGACGGCCGCCCGCGTCGTGTCATGCCGTACGGCCCCGGCTCAGGAGCAGTACTGCGCCTGCTTGCCGATGGAGCGGTACATGCAGTCCGCGTTCTCCAGGAGTTGGAGCACCGCGTCGCGGTTACGGGCGGTCTCCCGCTCGATCACCTCGTCGGGCGGGTAGAAGCCGCCCGCGCCGCTGGAGGTCGGGTACATCTCGAAGGTGTACGCGAAGACCTTCTGGGCGCCCCACAGCCAGTCGTCGATCGCCCCGTCCGTGATGTAGAGGTCGCTCGACTGCTCGGGGGTGTAGCCGTTGCTCGCGGCCATCTTCTTGCCGACCGCGGCGAAGGCGTCGTAGTCGTCCCGCGTCATGCCGGTGGTGGTTTCGTTGTACGTCCAGCCGAACGGCCACAGCACCAGCTCGCTGTAGGTGTGGAAGTCGATGGCCGCCTTGATCTGCTGCTTGCCGCCGACGACCCGGCTGCGCGCGAAGTCCGCGACGACCTTGACCTCGGGGGCGGACTCGGCTCTGGGGCCGCGGTAGGTCTCCGAGCCGGTGGAGCCGGAGGAGCCGCCGCAGCAGCCCCACTTGTAGTCCCAGTTGCGGTTGAGGTCGGTGCCGACGTTGGAGGAGCCGGAGTTGGGCTGGCGGTTCTTGCGCCAGCTCCGGTAGGAGCCGGTGGCGATGTCGTACTCGCCGCCGTCCGGGTTCACGTCCGGGATGATCCAGATCTCCCGGCTGTTGACCAGGCCGGTGACCCGGGAGTCGCTGCCGTAGCCCTGGGTGAACTCGCGCACCAGGTAGAGGGCCATCTCGACGGTGAGGTGCTCGCGGGCGTGCTGGTGGGCGGTGAAGAGCACCTCGGGCTCGGACTCGTCGGTGGCCACGTTGTCGCTGATCTTGAGCGCCACGATGTCGCGGCCCTCGTACGACTTGCCGATGACCCGCTTGCTCAGGATGTTCGGGTACTTGGCGACCGCGTTGTTGATCTCGGTCGTGGCCTCGGCGTAGTTGTGGTACTTCGAGTCCGCGGAGGGGAAGTCGAAGGGCCGCACGGCCCGGCCGCCGGTGCGGGCCGGCGGGGTGGCCAGGGGGCTGAGCCGGTAGCCGAGGGAGCGCAGCTTGCGGGCCTGAGCCGCGTCGGCGGTGACCACGACGGAGCGGGCGTCCACCTCGTCGATCGACACGCCGGTGGCGGCGACGGCGCCGCGCTGGGCCGGGGTGGCGGGGCCCGCGATCTCGTACTGCCGCACGCTCTCGTCGGCCGAGGTGCCGGCCGAGGAGGCGGCCGCCCGGGACGCGGAGCCCGAGCCGTCGGCCTGGGCCGCGACGGGCGCCGCGAGGGCGAGGGTCAGCAGGGCGGTGAGGGCGGTGGCCCGTCTGCCGCGGATGCGAAGTCGCATGAAATCTCCTGTGGGGTGGTGAGAGGCGAGCGACTGCTGCGCCAGTGTTCGGCCATGCGCATGACACGGTCAAGGGTGGGAAATGGTCGAAGCCGAAGGAACATTCGAAAGGCTCCGGTCCGGGCCGCCTCCGACGCGATCCGTCGCGATCCGGTGCGGAGCCTCGTCAAGTGAGGGGAACCACATGCGCAGACCTCTCATCGGCGCCCTCTCGGCGCTGCTGCTCGGCGGCGCGGGACTCGCCACCGCGGGTGTCGCCCCGGCCGCGGCCGCCACCGACACGCCCAAGGCCAAGGCCGTCGACTTCGCGGGCACCGTGGCGCTGAGCAACTGCTCCGGCTCGGTGGTGCGGATGCCGAACTCGGCCGACAGCGACCTCGCGTTCGTGCTCTCCAACGGCCACTGCCTGGAGTCCGGTATGCCGTCCGCCGGACAGGTGATCGTCGACAGGGCGTCCACCCGGAGCTTCACCCTGCTGAACAGCTCGGGCAGCGGCGTGGCCACGCTCCGCGCCACCAAGATCGCGTACGCGACGATGACCGACACCGATGTGTCGCTGTACCAGCTCAGCTCGACGTACGCCCAGATCCAGCAGAGGTACGGCATCAAGGCGCTGCCGCTCGCGGACACCCACCCGGTCCAGGGCACTGCGATCAATGTGGTCTCCGGCTACTGGAAGAAGATCTACTCCTGCAATATCGACGGATTCGTCTACCGTCTTAAAGAGGATGAATGGACCTGGAAGGATTCGGTCCGCTATACCTCCGCGTGTAACACGATCGGGGGAACCTCGGGCTCGCCCGTCGTGGACTCCGCCACCGGCAAGGTCGTCGCCATCAACAACACGGGCAACGAGGACGGCGGGCGGTGCACCCTCAACAACCCGTGCGAGGTGGACGCCAACGGGACGGTGACGGTGCGCCAGGGCATCAACTACGCCCAGCAGACCTACTCCATCACCAAGTGCGTGGCCGCGGGCAACAAGATCAACCTGAGCCTGGCGGGGTGTGAGCTGCCCAAGCCGTGACCCGTACGCCGTAACACCTGAGCCCCTCCGCGCCCGGACCCCGGTCCGCCCCGGCCAGGCCACAGGCTTTCCCGAGGCCGGACCGGGGGCCGGGCGCAGCATGAACCCGGGGGCCGGCACCAGTGTGCGAAGGGTGCGCCCCACGCGAGGCTGAGGTCCTCATCGTTGATCACCGAGGAACAGAAACGGGGACCTCATGCTCAACTCGCCACGCCGCACCCGACCGGGTCGTGCCCAGGCCGGGCCGGGGCCGAGGACCGGCGCCCGGGCGGCGGCGCTGTGCGCCGCGCTGCTGCTGGCCGGATCCGCCGCCCCGGCCCTCGCCGCTGCCCCCGGTACTCCCGGCGGTACGGCGGCCACCGGAGCCCAGGCCACCGCGGCGTCGGCCCCCGGCGGCACGGCGGCCGACGCCGCGCGCTCCGGCCGGGGCGCCCTGGTGTCCCACACGCTGCTCTACACGCTGGAGAAGCCCGGCGACGTCGCCACCTGGCTGACCGACGCCGAGTTCGACCCCGGCACCGTCCGGTACGGCGTCGACGCGTACCGGCTGGTCTACCGCACGGTCGACCCACACGGCCGCCCCACCACCGCCAGCGGCCTGCTGGTCCTGCCGCGCGGCCACGAGGGCCGGCTGCGCCCGGTGTCGTTCACCCACGGCACCGGCGTCCACAAGGACGACTCGCCGTCCATGAAGACGGGCGGCTTCCTGCCCGCGCCGCCGGTCACCTACGCCTCCGCCGGATACGCCGCCGTCGCCCCCGACTACCTGGGCATGGGCCTCGGCCCCGGCCCGCACCCCTGGATGGACGTCCCCTCCGAGACCACCGCGTCCCTGGACATGCTGCGCGCCGCCCGCGCCTTCGTGTCCGGCACCGGCCGCACCCTGGACCGGGACGTGGCGGTCACCGGCTTCTCCCAGGGCGCCTCGGCCGCCCTGGGGCTCGCCCGGGCCCTGGAGTCCGGCGAGGACCGCCGGTTCCGGCTGGGCGCGCTGGCCCCGGTCAGCGGGGCGTACGACTTCGGCGGCGCCGAGCTGCCCGCGCTGCTCGCCGGTGAGCTCGAACCCAAGTCGAGCGTCCTGTACGCGGCCTACACCCTGATCGCCTTCAACCGGCTGCACCACCTCTACGACAGCCCCGAGGAGGTGTTCCAGGCCCCGTACGCCGACACGATCGAGGCGCTGTTCGACGGTACCCACACCGGCCCGGAGCTGATGGCGGGCACCCCCGCCACCGTCGGCGAGCTGCTCACCGGCCCCGGCCGCGAACTGCTCTCCGACCCCACCGGTCCGATGGCCGCCGCCCTGCGCACCACCGACGACGTGTGCGACTGGGCGCCCCGGGCCCCGGTCCGCCTCTACCTGGCGCGCGACGACGAGCAGGCGACCGTCGCCACCACCGCCCACTGCCGGGCGGCGTTCGCCCGCCACGGCGTGGCCGCGCCCATCGTCGACCTCGGCGCGGTCGACTACCACGGCTCCCGCCACCTGGGCTCCAACGTCCGGGCCACCACGGCCGTCGTGCGCTGGCTGGACAGCCTGCGGTAGCCGGCGGGCTCAGCGGGCGCGCCCGAAGACCGCCAGCGCGGCGTCCCTGGCGTGGTCGATCGCCCCCGGAAAGGCCCCGATGCCGTGGGCCACGAGAGCACCCTCGTGCAGCAGCATGAGGGTGCGGGCCGTCTTCTCGGGGGCGGTGAGCCCGGCGTCCCGGCACAGGCGCCGGAACAGGCCGAGCATCCAGGCCTTCTGGTCGACGATCACCCGATGGGCGGGGTGCGCCGGGTCGCTGATCTCGGCGTGTGCGTTGATCATGCCGCACCCCTTGCCGCCGGTGTCCCGCATCCAGGACGCGGAGGCGTCGAAGACGGCGGCGAGCCGTGCCTCCGGCGTGTCGGGGGTCTCGTCGAGGCGGTGGTCCAGGAACTCCCGCCAGCGTTCGTCCCGGTGGCGCAGGTATTCCACGACGAGCCGCTCCTTGGAGCCGAAGCGGTCGTACAGCGTCTTCTTGGTCACGCCGGCCTCTTCGGCGATCAGGTCGACGCCCACCGCCGCGATGCCGTGTGCATAGAACAGCCTCGACGCCGCCTCCAGGATCGTGCGCGCCTTCGGCGTCCACGCGATCTCCGCAACCGCCTCTCCCATGAGGCGAGTCTATACCGATCTGTATAGTCAGCCGAGGGTGCGGGTATACAGATCGGTATAGCTCGGGAGGTGTCGTGATGACCGTCGTCCTGTCGGTGCTGTTCGTCCTGTGCTGGGCCTCGGGGTTCGTCGGCGCCAAGCTCGGCGCCGGGGCCGCGCCCGTGACGACGCTGCTGATGTGGCGCTTTCTGCTCCTCGCCGCCGTCCTGCTCCCCGTCGCCCGGGTGACGCGGAAGCGCGGGGGCCGTCCGCCCGGGCGGGTGCTCGGGCGCCAGGCCCTGATCGGAGCCCTGTCCCAGGGCGGCTATCTGCTCACGGTCTACGCCGCGATCCAGCTCGGTGTGAACACCGGCACGACGGCCCTGATCGACGGCATGCAGCCGCTGGTCGTGGCGGCCCTCGTCGGCCCGCTGCTGGGCGTCTCCACCTCGCGGCGGCAGTGGCTGGGCCTGGTGACCGGCTTCCTCGGCGTGCTGGTCGTCACCCTCGGGGACGCCTCGGCCAACGGATCCGTGCCGTGGTGGGCCTACCTCGTGCCGTTCGCCGGGATGCTGAGCCTGGTGGCGGCGACCTTCATCGAACAGCGCTCCCCGTCCCCGGTCCGCCCCCTCACCGGGCTGACGGTCCACAGCACGACGAGCGCCGTGGTCTTCACCGCGCTCGCCCTGGCCACGGGCGGCGGGGTGCCGCCGGCCGACCCGCCGTTCTGGATCGCGACCGGCTGGCTCATCGTCCTGTCGACGCTGGGCGGTTACGGCTTGTACTGGACGCTCCTCGCGCGCGTCGGCGTCACCCGGGTGAACGCGCTCATGTTCCTGATGGCCCCGGTCACGTCCGTGTGGGGAGCCGTCATGTTCGGCGAGCCCTTCACCCCCGTCACCGCGGTCGGCCTGACGGTCGGGCTGCTCGCGGTCGTCACCGTCGCCCACCGCCGACCGCGTCACCGGCCCGCGGCCGGAGCCCGGGGGAAGCGGGCTCCGGCCGGTGGGGCCGTCCGGCCGGTGGGCCGGACGGCCGGCGGGCCTGCCGCCTGAGGCCCGGCGGCGCCCGTCGCGCCCGGGCGGGACTGCTACGGCAGGCCGTGGACCTTGGGCCCGACCGCGCTGGACCAGGCGTTGCCCGCCAGCGCGTCCCAGTTGGTCGACCAGGTCATGGCGCCGCGCAGGCCCGGATAGGTCTTCGCGGGCTTGAACGAGCCGCAGCCGGTGCCCCGGGCCAGGCAGTCCAGGGCGTTGTTGACGACCGTCGGGGACACATAGCCGCTGCCCGCGCCGCGGGTGGAGGCGGGCAGGCCGAGGCCGACCTGGGACGGGGACAGGCCGCCCTCCAGCTGGATGCAGGCCAGGGCGGTGAGGAAGTCGACCGAGCCCTGGGAGTAGACCTTGCCGTCGCAGCCGAGCATGGAGCCGCTGTTGTAGTACTGCATGTTGACGACGGTGAGGATGTCCTTGATGTTGAGGGCGGTCTGGAAGTAGGCGTTGGACGTGGACTGCATGTCGATCGTCTGCGGGGCCATGGTGATCACGAGCTTCGAGCCGGCCTTGGCGGAGAGCGAGCGCAGGGCCTGCGTCATGTAGGTGGCGTTGAGGCCGTTCTCCAGGTCGATGTCGACGCCGTCGAAGCCGTACTGCCGCATCAGCGCGTAGACGGAGTCGGCGAAGTTGGCCGCGGAGGCGGAGTCGTTGACGGAGACCGTGCCGTTCTGGCCGCCGATGGAGATGATGACGGACTTGCCCGCCGCCTGTTTGGCCCTGATGTCGGCCTTGAACTGGTCGACCGTGTAGCCGCCGAGCCCGGCGGAGTCGAGGTTGAAGGTGACCGCGCCGGGGGTGCCGGTGGCGTCGGCGAAGGCGACCGCGATGATGTCGTACTGGTCCTGGACATCGCTGATCTTCTGGACGGTCGCGCCGTTGTTGAAGTTCTGCCAGTAGCCGGTGACCGCGTGCTTGGGCACCGTTCCGCCGTCTCCGCCGCTGCCGGCCGAGGTGGTGCCGGTGACGGCCGCCGATCTGGGCGACTCGCCTGCCGCGTTGGTCGCGGTGACCTGGAACTGGTACGAGGTGGAGGCGGCGAGCCCGGTCACCGTCGCGGAGGTGCCGCCGACCGCCTGCACCTTGGTGCCGTCCCGGTAGACGTTGTAGCCGGTCGCGCCGCTGACCGCGGTCCAGGACAGGGCGACGGACGAGGAGGTGACCGCGCCCGTCCTCAGGCCGGTGGGGGCGGTCGGGACGGGGTCGCCGGGGGTGGAGCCGCCGGGGCCGGTGAGGCTGATGTCGTCGGCGTAGTAGGCGGGCTGGCCGTACCAGCCGTGGGTGTAGACGGTCACCGAGGTGGTGTTCGGGCCGGTCCTGAAGCTGGTGGTCAGCTGCTGCCAGCCGGTCGCGGACGGCGTCCAGGTCGACACGTCCGTCGTGCCGGTGCCGCTCGCGCCGAGGTAGACGTAGCTGCCCTGCACCCACGCGCTGAGGGTGTACGAGGAGTCGGGCTTGACGCCGACGGTCTGCGCGCACCGGGCGTTGTCCTGCCCGGCGGGGGTGGCCTTGAGGGCGGAGGAGCCGCTGCGCGCGGGGCTCGCGACCGCGGCCCCGGAGGCGGCGGAGCAGGTCCAGCCGCTCAGCCCGGACTCGAAGCCCGGGTTCTGCACGAGGTTGGCGTCCGCCGCGCCGGCCGTGCCGCCGCCGAGGGCGACCAGGGCGGTCGCCCCCAGCACGGCCGCGGCGGCGGCGGAGAGGAAGCGGGTGAGTCCGCCGCGTCTTGCGCGTCTTACCGTCCTGCGGGCGGATATCGGGGCACGGTCCACGACTGCCTCCGGTGGGGGAAGAGGTGAAGGAGGAGCTCTGGGGACGGCGGCCACCGTATGGCGTCAAAAATGGTCCAGACCAATAGGGTTGTCAAGGGTTCGCGCATGCGCCCGTAACCCAGGGGAACTGTTCTCTCACGCGGCTTTCGTGGATAAAGTGCTGATGCACCAGGACAGCAGCAACGACCTGCGGCCGCCGCTCTCCCCGGCGCCGACGTGAGACGGGGTAGCCGACGTGCCCACCGCGATAGCAGTCACCAGCCGGGAGCTGGTGCTTCCGCCACCCGACGGCCAGACCCCGTCCGCCGTCGTGCTGATGCCGCCCGACGTCCAGCCGCTGGACGACGCGCTCGCCGAGACCGCGGCCCTGCTCGACCAGCAGGGCTATCTCGTCGTGGTCTACCCCGCGGCCACCCCCGCGCCCTTCGTCCGCCGGCTGCACACCGTACGGTCGGTCCTGGAGAGCGACCGGATCGCGCTGCTGCCCCTCGAACTCCCGCCGCTCGGCGTCGCCGTGGTCGCCCGTCAGCTGCGCCAGCTGTCGGTGTGCGACTTCAGCCCCGGCGTGCTCGCCTGCGCCGCGCGCCTGCTGACGCACTACGTGCACGCGGGCGCGCTCCTGGGCAGCGTCGCCAAGCTGGACCGGGTGCCCGTCAGCCTCACCTCGCACGTCAAGTCCTGGGTGCCGGGGGCCCAGTTCGCCGTGCTCGCCCACCCCACCCCGCGGCTGGTCAAGGTGGGCGGCGAGGCCACACTGCCGGGCCCCGGATACGCCACCCACCTCACCGTGGCCCGCGGCAACCTCAACAGCCACGGCCACGGCCACGCGGGCGGCGACTGGGTGGGCGCCGGACTCGCCCCCGCGTGGGGCGTGCAGGGCACCCAGGAGGTGCCGCTGCCGCAGGAGTCGGCCCACTGGTGGGGCACCCCCAAGCTGATCGAGTTCGCCGCCGCCATCCCCGACCTCTCCGTCCTCTACCAGCTGGTGGCGTCCGTACGCAGGGAGGACTGCCACTGGTGCGGCTTCGAACTCATCGGGGACCGCTGCGCGTTCTGCTCCGCGCCGGTGCCGCGCGGCGATGACATCCTTGCCCTGACCGAGACCCAGCGACCCGCTCTGACGAGCCGGTAACGTTCCCCAACGAGGTTGTGCTCCATGAATTCACGCCAGCGCCGCGGAGTCATCCTGCTGCTCCTGTCGGTCCTGTGCGCCGGTGGCGCGTTCGCCGGAGTGCTGTCCGTCATCCGCGACGTGGAGTCGAAGGTCGGTCCCGAGACCACCGCGTACAAGCTCAAGGCGGACGTCCCGGCCTACCAGGCGCTGGACGCGGGCAAGTTCGAGAAGATATCGATGCCGGAGCGATGGCTGCCGTCAACGGCCGTCACCGACCTCGCCGACGTACGCGGCAAGATCGCCGTCACCCCGCTGCGCAAGGGCTCGCTGCTCCAGGCCGACATGATCGTGGAGCGCCCGGCGCTCAAGGCGGGGCAGCAGGAGATCGCCATCATGATCGACGCGGCGACCGGCGTCGCGGGCAAGATCAACCCCGGGGCGAAGGTGAACATCTACGCGACCTTCGAGGGCAAGGGCCGCAACGACGAACCCGTCTCCAAGCTCATCGTCGCGGGCGCGGAGGTCATCGACGTCGGCAAGCTCACCGCGCTGGAGCCGGACCAGGACGACAGCCGGCGCCTCGACAAGGCCGTGCCCATCACCTTCGCGCTGGACACCGGCGACGCCCAGCGGGTGGCGTACGCCGAGTCCTTCGCCACCCACGTACGGCTCGCCCTCGTCGCCCCCGGTGACGACGACACCGTCTCCCCCCGCGACCGCACCTACACCCTCGACGGCGACAAATGACAAGCGGCGCGGCGACCAGCGGCGCGCCGCGGGACCATGAGTGAGGCGGTGCCCCGGTGACGATCAGAATCCTTCCGGCCGTCGGCGACGCCGACGCCGCCCGCGCGCTCAGCGGGCTGCTCGGCCAGCTCCCCGGCGTCGAACCGGCCCCGCCGGTCGGCGACTCCACCCGCCTGCTCGACTCGCTCGCCGCGCTGGCCGCCGCCTCCCTGGAGGACCTGCCGGAGGTGGTGCTGGTCCATGAGCGCATCGGACCGGCCCCCGCGCTCGAGCTCATCCGGGAGATAGCGCTGCGCTTCCCGGCGGTGGGCGTGGTGCTGATGACGGGGGACGCCGGGCCCGCGCTGTACTCCGCCGCCATGGACTCCGGCGCCCGCGGTGTCGCCGGGCTGCCGCTGTCGTACGACGAGCTGGCCGCCCGCGTCCAGGCCGCCGCCCAGTGGGCGAGCGGCGTACGGCGCCACCTGGGGGGCGGCGGCGACGCGCTCGCCACCGGGCCCGGCGGGAAGCTGGTCGCCGTGGCCGGCGCCAAGGGCGGGGTCGGCACCACGGTCACCGCCGTCCAGCTCGCGCTGGCCGCGCAGGCCGCGGGCCGCAGGGTCGCGCTCGTCGACATGGACCTGCAGTCCGGCGACATCGCCTCCTACCTCGACGTGCAGTTCCGGCGGTCGATCGCCGACCTGGCGCAGATCAACGACATCACCCCGCGCGTCCTCCAGGAAGCGGTCTTCACCCACGGGACCGGCCTCGGGCTGCTGCTCGCGCCGGGGGAGGGCGAGCGCGGCGAGGAGGTCACCGACCGCGCGGCCAGGCAGGTCGTCAGCGCGCTTCGGTCACGCTTCGAGGTGGTGATCGTCGACTGCGGCACGCAGATGACCTCGGCCGGTGCGGCCACCGTCGAGGTCGCGGACCTCGCGCTGCTGGTCACCACCCCCGACGTGGTCGCGGTGCGGGCCGCCAAGCGCATGGTCCGGCTCTGGGACCGGTTGCAGATCCGCAAGGCTGAGGACACCGTCGGCGTCGTCAACCGCCACACCCGCAGCGCGGAGATCCAGCCCCAGCTGATCGAGCGCGCCACGGGCACCCGCATGGCCCGCACGGTGGTCCCCGCCGGGTACAAGGAGCTGCAGCCGGCCGTCGACTCCGGCCGGATGCAGGACCTGGACGCCAAGTCGGCCGTCAAGCAGGCGCTGTGGGGGCTGGCCGGCGAGCTGGGCCTGGTCGAGGCGCCCGGCGCCGCCGGGGGCAGGGGCGGCGGGGGCCGCGGCGGCGGGGGCGCGGGC